>PKTC01000228.1 GCA_002869305.1 Marinilabiliales bacterium | reverse complement strand
TTTACAGAGTTCTTTCGCGCCAAAAACGCCAAAGAGGTACAAGAGAACGGGACCGGATTGGGGCTGTCCATTGTCAAGGGAATAGTTGATCTTTATCAAGGTGAAATAAAAGTAGATAGTAAAATCGGTGAAGGTTCAAGCTTTTATATTATATTGCCAATGTAATTTTTTTTTGTAAATTAACGAGTTAATAATTTGAAGCATATGAATAGACTTCCCGAGAAAACAATTGGAAGATTAAGTGAATATAGAAGAACCTTATTGAACTGTTTAGCAGATGGCAAAACACATATTTATTCACATGAATTAGCTAATTTACATAATATTACAGCCGTTCAGGTTCGTCGGGATATTATGCTTATAGGATATTCTACAACTCTTAAAAAGGGTTATGATGTAAAGGCTCTGATCGATGTTATTGGAGATATCATTGATACCGAAAAAGGTCTTAGTGCTGCTGTTATTGGAATAGGTAATTTGGGAAGAGCTATTACAACTTACTTTAATGGTAAAAGAACAAAACTTAGAATTGCTGCTACATTCGATACAGATCCTGATAAAGCAAACCGCGTAATATCAGGAGTAAAGTGTTATCCTATGAGCGATTTAAGCAAAATAATTAAGGAACAAAATATTTCAATTGGTATTCTAACTGTTCCGCCCGAAGATGCTGCTGCAGTTTCAGAGTCATTAATAATGGCTGGTATAAAAGGTATTTTAAATTATACTTCAACCTCATTAAATGTATCTCCGAATGTTTATCTTGAAGAATATGACATGATTACATCTCTTGAAAAGGTTGCTTATTTTGTAAAACAAATACAGGAATAATCAAATCTAAAAATCTTTTTTGTTATTGAAATATGAAAGTGCACAGAAGTTTTAATACTTTAAGTAATATTAAAAATCCTGTTGTAACAACTGGAACTTTTGATGGAGTTCATATTGGGCATAAGGTTATTATCGATCGTTTAAATTCATTAGCTTCAAGTATTGATGGAGAATCGGTTTTAATTACTTTTCATCCACACCCCAGAAGGGTTTTATATCCAGAAACGGTTGGTAAAAACCTTCAACTTATTAATTCGCAAAAAGAAAAGATTAATTTACTCTCAAAAGCTGGTTTGGATCATCTGGTAATAATTAACTTTACGAAAGAATTTGCTAAAACTACATCTCAAGAGTTTGTGCAAGATATTCTCCTCAAACAATTAAACTCTCAGATAATTATCGTTGGGTTTAATCATCATTTTGGACACAATAGAGAAGGTGATTATTCATATTTATATGAGCTGGCCAAAACTCATAATTTTAAAGTTGAAGAAATTCCAGAACAAGATCTGGAAAATGAAACGGTGAGCTCAACCATTATTCGAAAAGCCTTGTCTGAGGGTAGAATTCAAAGAGCCAATGCATATTTGGATCATTTTTTTATTATAACGGGAAAGCTTAAAGATGGTCATCCGAAATGCATGGAAGCTGGATTTCCAACTTTAGAAATGATTATTGAAGAAGATGTTAAATTGGTTCCTCCGGAGGGAGTTTATGCTATAAGTTTATACATCGACGAATCAAGATATCGCGGCATGTTAAATATAAAAATGTTTAAAGGATCAATTGTACCTAGCATTCAAGTTCATTTATTTGATTATAGTCCTCATGTTAAGATGTTTGAGAAAGAAGTGACTATTGCTTTTCATAAACGCATGCGCGATGAGCTTAAGCTAGACACTAAAAAAGGATTAAAAATACAATTGGAAAAAGATAAAGAAGACATTGAAGAATTGATTTATTAGTTTTATTACCTGGAAATTGCTTTAATTTTTAAAAGAACTCAATCCATTACTTCCCAAATTTTATTCTTTATTTCTTTTATTTCAATACTGTTTAATGATCTTTCTGCTGTACCCAGAGAAAATCTTTCTTTTATTTTAGCCGGGGCTTTGCTGAATACATATATATTGTTTCCTAGAAGAAGTGCTTCATCAATGTCGTGTGTAACAAATATAACGGTACGTTTATCGGTCTGCCATAAATTGCGGAATGATCTTATTAGATTAAGTTTTAGCTTAAGGTCTAAAGCTTTTAGTGGTTCATCCATGAGAATTAAATCAGAAGGATAAGAGAAGGCTCTTGCTATAGCTACTCTTTGTTTCATCCCCCCGCTAAGTTCCGATGGATAATAATTCTCAAAGCCATACAGTTCTACTAAACGAATATACTTGTCAGCAATTTTCTGTTTTTCTTTTGTAGTTTTTATGTGGTTTAATACAAATGAGATGTTCGCTCGTACGTTCTTCCATGGAAGCAGTCGTGGTTCCTGAAAAATATATGAAATTGTTTTATGCTCAAACCCTTGAAAGTTTCCTTGATCGGCCTTTGTGGCTTTACTAATCAAGTTAAGCAGCGTTGTCTTCCCACAACCAGAAGGTCCTAATATACAATTAATTGTATCT
>PKTC01000437.1 GCA_002869305.1 Marinilabiliales bacterium | reverse complement strand
TTAAATTGTAAAAAGTATCTGATAATTCATCATATAGCTTTTTTAATGCAGGTTTACCTACTATTGGATACGATTCAGGTTTAAGTAAAACTACATCGGGTGATGCAAATTCCAGGAAGGCTTGATGATTTCCAACTTCAACGGATCTATTTGAAAATTCAATATCAGTTTGCATTAGTTTTTCTTTTTCATCTTCCATATTCACTTTGGTGTTGCAACTCATAATAAAGAGCAATAATACAGGTATAAGTTTTTTCATGGCTCAATAGTGTTTAATTAATATAAGAATAATCTAGAGTTTATTTAAAAACTCAATAACAGCATTCCAATAGTCTTCTTGTCCTTCCTGGGTTTTCCATAATGCCCGACTCCCATGTATTCCTTCCACATCAGGCAAATAGCTGGTTTTAAAATCCACTGGGATTTTGTTATATATCTCCTTCCAGTATGATTCTTCATTTTTAGCTGAAGTAATGAATACAGGTATCTTAATTTTGGATGCAAATTCTTCAATCTTTGAATTCTCATATAAAAAATATTCTCCAGGTGAGAATGCCAAAGCTGCATCAATTTTATCAGGATATTTTGAAGCCAACACGATAGAAAGAGTTGCAGAATATGAACTTCCTAAAATGATCAATTTCTCGGGGTTGTAGTTTTTTATCACATAATTTATCGCTGCTTCCAAATCAGGTATAGCATCCGGGTATTCTGTTTTTAATCCTTTCTTTTTAGCCTCCTGCTTGGTTTTATTTAAAATGCCATTTACTTCATTCCCAGAACGTTGATCAATGGCAAGGCAGTTATATCCTAAGTTATTAAATTCTATTGCAGTTTCAATATATTCTCCTCTGCTAAATCCTGCTTGATGAAACAAAAGGATAAATGGGGTATCTTCTTCTGATATTAAATAAAGATCACCAGTTACCGAAAGATTATCTAATGAATTAAATTGTATTTCTTTTTTATTGTTTTGAGCTAAAGCTAAATTGCATGAAAATAGCAATACGGCTATAACAATATAGTAGTTCTTTTTCATTTTTGTACTTTTTAATTTATAAAGAAGGCAAATTACAAAATTAATACGAATATTTAATGGCCTTTTGTTTATAGTTGTCAAGACACTGGCCACATAAAATAAATTCTGAATGATTCATTTTATTTTCGAGGATCATATTATTTACTTAAAACTCATTAAACAATAATTATTTATAAGTGGTTGCATAACATATTAATTAAGAATTCCTTTGTTGAAAAGAAGTTTTTTTTAATGCTTTTTTAATATAAATTTGATTTAATATACTATAATGCATATAAGCACTACTTTGTGAATAAGATAAATCTCAAAAAGCATAATATAAGTTTAACTATAGCAATTGTTGTAACTATTGTTACAGCCATTTTATTTTCTTTTTTGTTTTTATACTTAGGAATAAACCATCGAAAAGATGTGTATAATGATTCCAAAAAATTAGCAATAGAGATATCAAGAAAAGCAGCCTTTGAAACTCAAGTGTATATTTTGTCTGCAATATTTACTGCCAAATCATTGGAGCAAAAAGCTCATTTACTAAAAAAACTTAATGGATCAAGAGATGAAATAAGAACCATGTTAAATGAAGCCATTAATGAAAATACAAATTATCTAGGAGTATGGACTTTATGGGAACCAAATGCGTTTGATGGGAATGATCATTTGTACCAGAATGACTCGTTATATAATGAAATGGGGACTATTGGGATAGGGATTTTTAGGTATAATGATTCTGTTTACTATGAAGTGATGACCACAAAAGATTATATAGGTGATTATTATAAATATCCTAAGGAATTGTTAAGCGACTATCTCACTGAGCCCTATAGATTTGCTTATAGCGGACACAAGCAGCTGTTTTTTGGTTCAACCGTAAGCGTACCCATAATAGTTCATGATCAGTTTGTTGGAGCTATTGGAGTAGATATTGATTTAGAGAGTCTTCAAAATTATTTAAACAAGATTAAGCCTTATGAAACTGGTTATCTATCACTAATTTCAAATAGCGGAAAAATTATATCTCATGTAGATACATCATTTATTGATAAAAATATTTTTGATTATTTAGTAAAATCAGATACAATCAGTTATGATGCGGTGGTTAATGGTAAGGAACTTACCTTTGAAATAGTATCTGAGTTTACAGGAGAAAAGGTTTTCAGAATGTTTTACCCAATTGTAGTAGCCGAAGGCAATAAACCTTGGAGTATGATGATAGAAATTCCGATAGAAAAAGCTACTTACAGGTCAAAGCAATTGCTCAATGTAGCAATAGTAACATTGATTGTAGGATTGTCATTACTTATCTATCTTATAATAAATATTTCCGAACGTAAGCGATATGAAAGAAGGTTATTAGCTGCCAAATCACAAGCAGAAGAAAGTGATAGACTTAAATCGGCTTTTCTAAATAATATATCGCATGAAATAAGAACCCCTTTAAATGGTATACTTGGTTTTTCAGAGTTACTTGTTGATGATAGAATAAAAGTGGACGAAGCGAAATCGTATAAAAAAATAATTAGTGAATCAGGTAAGCAATTGCTTTCAATTATTGCAAATGTAATAGAGTTGTCAAAAATACAAAGTGGTAAAAGCAAAATAAATATTCACAAATTTAGTATTGAAAAAGCTTTAGATGGTGTTATAGAATCATTTAAAACCGCTGCAAAAGAGAAAGAACTAAATATTGTAATCAGTTACAGTCAGAGCAAACCAGAACATTATTTTAGTACCGACGAAGATAAATTAAAACAAGTCTTTAATTATCTTATTGATAATGCAATAAAGTTCACACATTCGGGACAGGTTGAGATTGGCTTCAAGGATCAGGGAAATTCTTTTTTATTTTATGTAAAAGATACTGGAATAGGAATAAAGCCTAATAATGTAAAAAATATTTTTGAGTTCTTTAATCAAGGAGATGTATCTACAGTTAGAAGGTATGGTGGTTTAGGTATCGGCTTATCGATATCAAAATCTCTTGTAGACATGCTTATGGGGAGGATGTGGCTTGAATCGGAAATGGGGACAGGTTCAACTTTCTACTTTGAATTACCTTTATTGAAAGCGAAATAGTTATTAGGATTTAATATATGTCAACTTATATAGGGTCAACATCAATTGATATGTAGATGGATTTATACTGATCAATTGTGGTTAGATTTATAATCTGTTCATCAAGATATTCTTTTGCCTTTTGAAACGACCTTTCACGTTCAATTTTTAAAATAATGTTTTGAATATAGTTATTTTGAACTCTTGATATAATTGGAGGTTCTGGTCCTAGAACTCGCTTTCCAAACACTTTTCTCATATTTACACCTAACTGATGTGCTGCCTTATCAACAATATCCTGTTTTTTATGACGTATTCCAATATTTATTAATCGATAAAACGGTGGGTAGTTGAAATTTTTTCGCTCAAAAAGCTGAGATTTATACATTTCTTCATACTTAGTGTCCAGCACAAATTGTAATATTGGATGAGCAGGATTGCTGGTTTGAATAATTACTTTTCCTTGTTTATTCTTTCTTCCTGCACGTCCACTTACCTGAGACATAAGTTGGTAGCTTCTTTCAAATGCTCTGAAGTCAGGATAGTTTAACATGTTGTCAGCATTTAAAATACCAACCAAGCTCACATTATCAAAATCCAAACCTTTCGAAACCATTTGTGTTCCAATTAAAATATCAATGTCACCATTTTCAAAACTCGTGATAATATTGTGAAAAGCATTCTTAGAACGAGTTGAATCTAAATCCATTCGGGCAACTTTAGCTTCAGGGAAGAATATTTTTATTTCATCTTCGATCTTTTCAGTCCCAAAACCACGGGTTTGAATTGCAGAATGGCCACAAGCTTTACATGTTTTTGGGGAGCTAATAGTATAACCACAATAATGACAAACTATTTCGTTCTTATGGCGGTGATAAGTTAAACTTACATCGCAATTGGTGCAATAAGGAATCCAGCCACACATGTCGCATTCAAGATACGGTGCAAATCCTCTCCGATTTTGAAACAAGATAATCTGTTCATCCATCACAAGAGAATCTTTAATGCTATCAATTAGTTCTAGTGAAAAATGCGAACGCATTTCTTTACGCTTTTTAGCTCTTAAAACATCAACTAAATGAATTGCAGGCAATTTTACATCTTGAAATCTAGATGTAAGCTGAACCAAACCATATTTTTCAGCCTTGGCGTTAAAATAACTTTCAATAGAAGGAGTTGCAGTTCCTAAAAGAACTTTCGCTTGGTGCATCTTAGCCAATACCACAGAGCAATCTCTGGCATTATATCGAGGTGCTGGATCATATTGTTTGTAAGTATTTTCATGCTCTTCGTCCACAATAATCAATCCCAAATTCGAGAATGGTAAAAACAGAGATGAGCGAACGCCCAAAACGATGTCATATTTTAATTTTTCAGTTGGCTCAAGAATATTGTTATAAACTTCAACTCTTTCAGAATCGCTAAATTTTGAGTGATAAATTCCAACCCGATTTCCAAAAACAGATTTGAGCCGATTTATTATTTGAGCTGTTAATGCAATCTCAGGGAGCAGATATAGAACTTGTTTGCCTTTCTCTATTTGTTCTTTTATTAAGTGAATATAGATTTCTGTTTTTCCACTGGATGTAATGCCGTGTAAAAGAACAACATCTTTGTTCTTATTCTGATAATGGATGGCATCAAAAGCCTTTTTTTGGGTATCAGATAATTCCTTTATCTCCGATTTTTCAAGAACTTCCTCACTTAATCTACTTACACTTTTTTCGTATTCAATGAATATATCTTTATCGATAAGAGATTTTAGAATAGTAGCACTTGTCTCGGATTTTTTTATGAGTTGCTTTCTGTTAACTTCAACTTTTTTTGAATTCATTAAATACCCAGAAAGCTTTATATAACTCATTAACATATGAAGTTGTTTGGGAGCCCTGTTCAATGAATCAAAAATTTCATTTAGTCTGGTTTCTGAATTAATTCTATCATGAATTTTAATATAACTTTCAGTTTTGGGCTTATAATTTTCACGAAGTTTTTCTTCAAGCAAAACCGCTTTTTTATCTAATAAAGATTTAATAATAGGAAGAGAATCTTTACGATTAAGAGCATTTGAAATTTCTGTTATACTTGCAATGTTTTTATTTGCTAAAAAGTCGAGAATGAGAGTTTCTGTTGAGGTAAACTTTTTCTGATCAATTTTATCATGATGATATATTACTTTTGTTTCACTTTCTAATTTTAGACCCGATGGTAGAGCTGCTTTAAAAACTTCTCCAATGGAGCACATGTAATAATTTGCAATCCATTGCCAAAGTCGGAGTTGGTAATGGTTAACGATGGGATTTTCATCAAGAACAGAAACGATATCCTTTGTTTTATATTCTTTAGGTTCATTTTGATGAACAGAATGAATAATTGCAGTATAAATTTTACGCGCACCAAACTGAACAATCACTCGCTTCCCTATTGCAATTTCATTGTTAAGTTCATGAGGAATACTATAAGTAAATAATTGCTTTAAAGGCAAGGGTAGAATTACATCTGCAAAGTTTAGTTGATTGTTCATCAAGAAATTATTTACTTCAGAACAAAACTAATTTAATTTGAAAGCTTTTAAATATTTTTGGCTACTTTTTCCATTAACCATCTTGGGGTCGAGGTGGCACCGCAAACACCAACCGAATCGGCACTTTTAAACCACTCTTTTTGGAGTTCATCAGCATCAGAAACAAAATGTGTATTTGGATTTTCTTCTTTACACACCTGGAATAGCATTTTTCCATTAGAGCTTTTTTGCCCGCTCACAAAAACTACAACATTGTGTTTTTTTACGAACTCTCTTAATTGGGGTTGTCTATGTGAAACCTGTCTGCAAATTGTGTCGTTAGAAATAAATTCAACATTCTCCGTTCCTTGATTGGCAATCATTCTCTTTTTTATTTCTTTCTGAACTTCGTAGAATCCTTCGATGCTTTTTGTTGTTTGAGAAAAAAGATTTACAGGTTTTGAATAGTCAATTTTATCAAGGTCTTCACCTCCACTAATTACAATTGCTTTTCCATTCGTTTGACCAACTAACCCGTTAACTTCTGCATGTCCTTTCTTTCCAAAAATTACTACCTGACCTCCCTTTTTTAGGATATCATCAAATCCAAGCTTAATGTTATTTTGTAATTTTAATACAACAGGACATGAAGCATCTATTAGTTGAATGTTGTTTTTAATGGCTGTCTCGTATGTTTCTGGAGGTTCTCCATGCGCACGAAGTAGAACTTTACAGTTTTTTAAGGTTTTAAACTTTTCATGATCTATTGTTATTAATCCATTTTCTTTTAAACGTTCCACCTCAGCACTGTTGTGAACAATATCTCCTAAACAATATAGCGTTTCGTTTCGCTCTAATTCCATTTCCGCTAGCTGTATGGCATTTACAACACCAAAGCAAAATCCTGAGTTACGGTCTATATCAATTTTCATTGGAGTCTTAACTATTTAATTCGTTCTTTTACTAAACCAATTATCCAGTCTAATTGTTCTTGTTTGTTCATATTACTATTATCAAGTTCAATAGAATCCGAGGCCATTTTCAAAGGACTTTCTTCTCTGGTTTCATCAATATGGTCACGTTTTTTAACGTTTTCAAGAATTTCCTCAAAACTTACTTGAACGTTTTTCTCTTTTAATTCCAGGTATCTTCTTTCTGCTCTAACTTCAGCTTTAGCATTCATAAAGATTTTTAGTTCTGCATCTGGAAACACTACAGTTCCAATATCACGACCATCCATTACAATTCCTTTTTTCTTTCCCATTTCTTGCTGAAAACGAACCATTTTTTCTCTTACAAATCCATATTTACTTATAAAACTTACATTTTCAGAGACATTCATTTCACGTATTTCATCTTCTACATTCTCATTGTTTAAATAAGCTTCCTGTCTGTTCTTTTCAGGATTATATTTGAAGTTGATTTCAATATTGTGAATCTGATTTCGAAGTTTTTCTTCATCTACAAAATGATTTTTAGGATTTATAATCTTATTTCTCAGCGCAAACAAAGTAGCAGCACGGTACATTGCTCCGCTATCTATGTATTTGTAATTCAACATTTTAGCAATCTCTTTAGCCAAGGTACTATTCCCTGAAGATGAATAACCATCAATGGCAATTACTATTTTTTTATCGGTTTGGATCATTGGATATTTTATTTGGTCACCAAAGGTAAATCCAAAAACAACAATTGACAAATTCTTTTATAAACTACTATAAGTTTTTCTTGAAACTATCGAGGTTTGTAGATATGGAAAAATGATCAGAAGCCCCAGCTAAATGATAAGTTGCTCGGCCATAGCTTATATGAAACTTGGAGATTTTAACACCAAATCCCCAAGAAAATCCAATGGTTGAAGTTTTCGATTCAATTAACATCTCCTGCCTTCTTCTGTAATTATATCCTGCTCTAACATAGAAGTTTTTAATTGGGTTAAATTCTAATCCAATAATAACATGCCGCATAAACTGATCCGCAATTTTGTCGATATTAGATTCTGATTCTTCTCCAGCTAAAGGATCAATTACATCTTCATCCTGAGGTTTATCATAAGTTAAATCCCATTGTTCAAGATGGTCAAAGGTTACACTAAATAAAAAAGGGGCGTGCCTTAACTTTTGAGAAACTCCTAACTGAATATTGAATGGCAACGATTCTTTTTCGTTGGTATAACTCTTTAATTGAGAACCTATGTTCTTTATAACCAGGGCAGCCGTAAATAAGCTTTGTGGCTTATTATAAATAATTCCTATATCTGCAGCGAGTCCAATAGAAGTGTACTTTTCTAATGTTGAAATAATTGGTTTAACATTTATTCCTGCACGAAAAGAACTGTCAATGTTACGAGAGTAAACCAAATTAATAGCGTATTCCGCTGCTTTAAATTCACCAGTTATTATTCCTTTTTCATCAGCAGCAATAAATTTTCCATAGTTTATGTATTGTATGCCCCCTGAAAAAATGCCATAGCTTTTAATATTTGTTGCATAGGATACATAACCATAATTAACATCTGTAAAATAATTAACATAGTTAAGAACCATTTCCTGATTCATACTAGGGTTTAACAAGGCCGGATTGTGATAAGAAAGATTCAAGTAGTTGTCGTTTATTGCGATAATGTCACCGCCAAATGAAGCGACACGAGCTGAGTTAATCAAATTTAAGAAATCGTAAGTATGAGTACCTCCAATTTGAGCATATAATCTGAATGAAATGGAGAATATTAAAAATACGATTAGAATTTTCTTCATGAGGTAAAAATAATGAAATTACAATATGAACCACCTAAGTTGACCATATTATGTTTTAAAACGAACAAACTGATTTCTTATTATTTTTACTTTCTTGGTTTAAGAAACTTTTTACTAAATTGTGATTAAGCGAATTAATTTGCATTGATTTTTATTTTTTTATATTATGCATCTAAGTTAACTTTGAAGCGTTTGAGAAAGAATAGGAAGAAGAGATCATGAAGGAAAAGTTTTTATTTGTTGTAAATCCAATTTCTGGTAATAAGCCAAAGGAATTTATAACCAAATTGATTGATGAGAAATTTAACGAAGATTCTTATAATACAAAGATTATATTTACAAGCTTTGCAGGCGAAGCTACACATATTGCTAAGCAATATTTAAAAAAAGGTTATAATCATGTTGTTGCTGTTGGAGGTGATGGTACGGTGAATGAAGTAGCGTCTGCTATAGTTGAGACAGATGCTATTCTAGGTATAATTCCATTCGGATCTGGAAATGGACTGGCTCGTCATCTAAAAATACCATTAAGACCAGATAAGGCACTCAAATTAATAAAATCAGGAAATCATAAAAGAATTGATTATGGTAAGATCAATGATCAAAAATTCTTTTGTACAACCGGTGTAGGTTTTGATGCACATATAGGTCATTTATTTGATAAAATGGAAGGGCGAGGATTTTCAAATTACGTGAAAGCAACTGTATCTGCATTTAGAAAGTATAAACCTAAACGATATGAGATTTCAATGAACGGAACCACCATTATGCGTGATGCCTTTTTAATAACATTCGCAAATGCTTCACAATATGGTAATAATGCTCATATAGCGCCTAAAGCTGATATCCAGGATGGAAAACTCGAAGTTGTTATCATGAGATCATTTCCTTTAATAACTGCACCAGGAATTGGAGCTAGACTTTTCCTGAAAAATATTCATAAAAGCATTTACATGGAAACATATCAATGCAAAAGCATTATAGTTAAGAGGAAATCACCTGATGCAGTGCATTATGATGGCGAACCTGGAGAAATGGGTGAAATATTAAACATCAAAGTCATTCATGAAGGTCTTAATGTTTTTGCACACTAGAGTTCATCCTTTCTTTCTTTTAATTTTTCAACAGCATCGTAAACGGCTGGGCAAACTTCAGTGTTTTTCAAGGTGAGATTTAGTATCTGATAAAACCTTTTTCGATCAAGGTGAGGATATTCTCTACAAGCTTTTGGACGACTTTCATATGCCATGCAGTAATTATCTGATAATAAAAAAGGACAAGGCGTATCTCGGAAAACATAGTCTCCTTCCTCATCGATATATAAATACTCATCAACAAACTGCGAGGGTTTAATTTTAAAGAACTTAGCTAAGCGATCAACATCTTTATCGTATAAGGTAGGACATATAGATTTGCAACAATTGGCACAATCCAAGCAATCGATTTCTTCAAAAACTTCGTAATGCAAATCCTGAATGATTTTATCCAGATTTTTAGGTTTTCTACTTTTAAGTTTGGAAAAGAAAGCTTTTGTTTCAGGTTTAATATCCTGAGCCCTATTTTTTAATTCATCTAATGCTATTTTATCAAGAATGCTCATTATTCACTGGGTCTGATATAAGATCGAAGCTTGCCTCTTAAACCATGGGTTTTTATTTGAGAAAGGAATAAACCACCGATAACTAAAGATATTCCCGCTATTTTATTAATGTTTAATATCTCATCTAATACAAAATAGGCAATAATAGCTGTAATAACAGGAATAAGGTTTGTAAAAGCGTTGGCTTTTCCAACACCAATTTTCTGTATAGAAAAAGTAAAAAAGATAAATGCAAAAGAAGACCCAAAGATGGCCAATTCCATTAAAGGTATCCATGCCTCTACTGAGAAACCGGATTGTTTAAATTCTGGAAAATCGAAAATAAAAAACAAGGGTGCAAATAGAAATATGCCAATGAAATTATGATAAGTTACAATAGAAATTGAATTATACTTTGAAGTAAGTTTTTTTAGTACTAAAGTATATCCAATTGCAGCGGCTACTGCCACAAATAACATTACCACTCCGAATAAGGAAGCTTCTGCTGATTCTTGCTTGTTTAAAAGAACAAGGCCAACACCAATGATTGAAACTATTATTCCTAGAGAGTTCATTTTTGTTATACGCTCTTTTAGAAAATATGATGAAGTAAAAGATGTAAACAACGGAATGGTTGCAATGATTACTGCTGCTAACGTGGAGGAAACATATTTAATTCCATAACTTTCACCTATAAAGTAAAAGAATGGATTAAATACTGCTACCCAAATAAAATATTTTAAATCACCTTTTTGAATTTTTTGAATTCTCTTTAGGGGAAACATCAAAACAAAAAGAAAGATTGATGATATAATTAACCTGAAAAAAACAACCGTAATCGGGTTATAAAATTCATAAACAATTTTATACCAGATAAAGGTGTAGCTCCAGAATAGCATAGCTAAGAAAACAGCAATATAAGCAATTAGGTTTCCTTTTTTCATTTTATTAAATTCCCCTTAAACCGGGGCGCAAGTTAAAACTTTTTAAGATGAATTTAATAAAGCTTTTTCAATTTTTAATTCTATATGCTTTAAATTAACTTTGTATCTTTCAATAAAAATGGAGCAAGATCTAAGTTTTAAAATGGTTCTATAAACAAGTATTCGTTTTGTTTTAAAACCTCCATTTGATCCGATTAAAATATTAAAGCATTCAAAGATTATGAGTCAATTATTCGATCTGCCAAAAATAATAAAATTAAGACATGAGCTACATAAGTATCCTGAACTATCGGACAATGAGTTTCTAACCGCTGAAAGAATTGCTAACTTTTTATCTCATTACAAGGAAGCAGAAATTATTCGTGGTATTGGAGGAAATGGAATTGCATGCATTTTCAAGGGAAAACAAGAAGGCCCATCGGTTCTTTTTAGATGCGATTTAGATGCACTTCCAATAGAAGAAATAAATGATTTTGATTATAGATCAACTGTAAATGGTGTAGCTCATAAATGTGGGCACGATGGGCACATGGCAATTATTGCAGGATTAGCAGATGTGTTTTCTAAAAAACCACCAAAAAAGGGACAAGTTGTTTTGTTTTTCCAGCCATCTGAAGAAAATGGACAAGGTGCATTTAGAGTCGTTAATGACAAAAAATTTAAAAAGATAAAAATTGATTATACCTTTGCATTGCATAACTTACCTGGTTTTCCAAACGGTGAGATTATTTTAAGAAATGGAACTTTTGCCGCTGCATCAAAAGGGATGATTATTAAACTAACTGGAAAAACTTCGCATGCAGGAGAACCAGAAAATGGAAATAGTCCGGCTGTTGCTATGTCTGATATTATTAAACAATTGAATGATTTACCAGATAATGGAATATTCAACGATTTTACATTATTAACCGTAATTCACGCTCGTTTAGGAGAGCTTGCATTTGGAACTACTCCCGGCTATGCCGAAGTGATGGCTACCTTGCGCACCTACACCAATAATGATATGCAAAAACTTACCAAAGATTCCGAATCTATAGCTAATAAGAATGCCGCTAAAAACAATTTAAAAATTGATATATCTTATGTTGAGGAATTTCCAGCAACGGTAAATAATTCCTCAATGGTTCAATGTATTGCAAAAGCTGCTGAATCGGCAAACATAAAGATGCAATATTTGGAAAATCCATTTCGATGGTCCGAAGATTTTGCTCATTTTACAAAAAAATTCGAAGGCGCACTTTTTGGTTTGGGAAGTGGTATAAATTATCCTCAATTACATAATCCGGATTATGACTTTCCAGACGATATCATTGAAAATGGAGTAAAAATATTATATCATATATATCAGCAAATTCTAAAAAAATAATCAAGATATGACAGGAACCTCAGTAATTGAAATTGATCGTTCAGCATTAATCCATAATTTAAATTTTATTCAAGATTATCTTGTTAGGGATGTTAAAGTTTCATCAGTTATTAAAGCAAACGCATATGGACATGGTATTGAAGAATTTGTACCAATTGCAGAAATGGCAGGAATTAATCATTTTTCAGTTTTTAGTGCAGATGAGGCGCAAAGAGCTTGTAAAGTAAAACAGCCGGAAACAGAAGTAATGATTATGGGATGGGTTTCTGATGAAAATCTAGAATGGGTTATTAAGAATCAAATTCAGTTTTACGTTTTTGAATATTTAAATCTCGAGAAAGCTGCCAAAGTTGCCAAAAAATTAAAGGAAAAAGCAATTATACATTTAGAGGTAGAAACCGGAATGAATCGAACTGGATTTATTCAAAAAGATCTAAAGAAGGCAGTAGATTTTATTAGTAAAAACAAAGATTTATTTGTAGTTAAAGGTTTATGCACTCACTATGCTGGTGCTGAAAGTATAGCAAATCATGTGAGGATTCAAAAACAGCTTAAAAAATATAACCAGTTATACAAATGGATTGTAAATAATGGAGTTGTCCCTGAGATTCGCCATACAGCCTGCTCTGCAGCAGCTATGTCTTATCCGAGAACAAGAATGGATATGGTTCGAATAGGAATTATTCAGTATGGTTTTTGGCCTACGCTTGAAACTTACATTCAATACATATCAAAACAAATGGACAAAACAGATCCTTTAATACGTATAATAAGTTGGCGAAGCAAAGTCATGTCATTAAAAAAGGTTAAAACTGGCGAATTTGTTAGCTATGGTACAGCATATTTAGCTAATGAAGATAAAATCATTGCCATAGTACCAGTTGGATATTCTCATGGATATAGTCTATCATTAAGCAATCAGGGTAGAGTTTTGGTAGGTGGACAACGAGCAGGTGTTATAGGCGTGGTTAATATGAACATGTTAATTGTTGATGTAACCACAATTCCTGATATAGAAGTTGGAGATGATGTTGTATTAATAGGCACACAGAATGGTCTTGACATTTCATTAGCATCTTTTGCAGATTTTAATAATCAGCTGAATTATGAGCTTCTAGCGCGACTTCCAATGAATATTCCAAGAAAAGTAAAGAATTAGTTAAAATATATGGTATTATCTAAAACATTTTGCACTTATAATTCGTTAGAGAATAAAGCAAATAAACACTTTTAATATTTTTTATTCTATAAAATTAATTGTTTCTTTGCATAATTTTTCGTATAGTTGTTTGTTTTGGGTTAGGCAAGTGTATATAATTACAGTAGTTTTATTAAGTTCCTTGTTAGATATTATTTAAATAATATCCCCAATATTTAGCGCATAAAAAATAGTATAGTTTAGAAAAGGAGAGGCTGAAATGAGACAGTTAAAAATTACAAAATCTATTACTAACCGTGATAGTTCATCTCTTGAGAAATATTTACAAGATGTTGGAAAAGAAGAGATGGTTTCTGCTGAAGAAGAAGTAGAATTAGCTCAAAGAATTAAAAAAGGCGACAGAGCAGCTCTAGAAAGATTAACAAAAGCAAATTTGCGTTTTGTTATTTCTGTTGCCAAACAATACCAGTTTCAAGGCTTAAGTCTTCCTGATTTGATTAACGAAGGAAACCTAGGTTTAATAAAAGCTGCTGAAAGATTTGATGAAACGAAAGGGTTTAAATTTATTTCTTATGCTGTTTGGTGGATTCGTCAGTCTATTTTACAAGCGATTGCAGAACAATCAAGAGTGGTTCGTTTACCGTTAAATAAAGTAGGTTCTTTAAACAAAATACACAAAGCATACTCAACACTCGAGCAACAGTTCGATCGTACTCCTACAGCCGAAGAATTAGCTGAGTTTGTTGATTTGCCAAAAGACAAAGTTGAAGACACCTTACAACTTTCAGGTAAACCTCTTTCTGTTGATGCTCCATTTGCAGATGGTGAAGAAGGAAGTTTATTAGATGTAATGGAAAATACCGATTCTCCAAATGCTGACAATAGTTTATTGGAAGAATCTTTGGCAAAAGAAGTTGAAAGAACATTGAGCATTCTTCCTGAAAAAGAAAGAATGGTATTGAAGTATTATTATGGGATAGGAGGCAAAGATTTATCTTTAGAAGAAATTGGATATGAGCTTGGATTAACTCGAGAAAGAGTGCGTCAGATCAAAGAAAAAGCCATCCGAAGATTAAGACATTCATCTAAAAATAAGCTTCTTAAAAAATATTTAGGTTAATTAATTAAAATTAGCTATGAAAGCTGCTCTTGGGAGTGGCTTTTTTTATACATTTATTTTTAGTGTCTTTAATTTTTAACTATTTAATTGCGTAAATTTATTGAATAAAATAATGCAATATGACTGAGAAAAAAGCAAATGGATTTGGGACAGCTCCCGTTTTCTTTACAGCAATATCAACCATTCTAGGTGCTATTCTGTTCTTGCGTTTTGGATTTGCAGTGGGTACATTAGGCTTTGCCGGAGTTCTATTAATTGTTTTAATGGGACATCTGGTTACTATTCCAACTTCATTTGCTATATCCGAAATTGCCACAAATCAGAGAGTTGAAGGCGGAGGAGAGTATTTTATTATATCACGTTCTTTCGGATTAAACATTGGCGGAACCATTGGTATTGCACTGTTTTTATCTCAAGCAATTAGTGTTGCTTTTTATGTAATTGCTTTCACAGAAGCCTTCGAACCATTTTTTAATTGGTTTTATGGACGGTATGGTTTTGAATTACCCAGACAGGCAATTAGTCTGCCTGCTATGGGAATCTTGGCTGTGCTAATCCTTCGCAAAGGTGCAAATATGGGAGTTAAAGCATTATATGTTGTTGTAGCTATTTTATTCATTTCTCTGGTCCTTTTTTTTATCGGTAAAACTGAATATTCTCAAACTGCTGCTGCTGGAATTACTGATAGTCCATTACGAAATATGGATAACTTCTTTTTAGTATTTGCCATTATTTTCCCTGCTTTTACAGGGATGACCGCAGGAGTAGGTTTATCAGGTGATCTTAAGAATCCTGG
>PKTC01000318.1 GCA_002869305.1 Marinilabiliales bacterium | reverse complement strand
TAAAAAATGGAGAAATGTATAACATATTAATTGATGAAGCCAAAGTCTCTTTTAACGTAGACGATAATTATGGATTTGCAGGAGTTTTAAACTACCTGTTTTTTGTTTCCATACTTGTTATTGCGTTTTACATTGTATTCCTGCTATGGAGAATCTTTAAATCCATTCGTTCTTCTCTGAAAAACGAAAATCCCTTTCATCCAAAAAATATTTGGAGAATTCGAAAAATTGCTTTTGCCATTTTGTTATCTGCAATTTTGGAGATTATTTATCCTATCATTCTGAAATACTTGTGGTTTGAAAAACTTAATGCCCTCGACAAAGCATTTACTTTCAAGCTGAACTTTGACCCTACTGTAAATTTATTCTGGGCTTTAATTGTTTTTGTTATAGCTGAAATTTATAGAATAGGATTCGAAATGAAAAAAGAACAAGAATTAACCATTTAACATTTTCAGAAATGCCGATAATTACAAAATTAGATAATGTTCTAACTAAGAGAAGAATGTCTCTTACTGAACTTTCAGAAAGAGTTGACATTACCATTGCTAACTTATCCATCTTAAAAAGTGGGAAAGCCAAAGCAGTTAGATTTACTACCCTAGAAGCAATTTGTAAAGAATTAAGATGCAAACCTGGAGACATTCTGGATTTTGAATCAGAAGACAAATAGTTTAATTAATTACTTAAAAATCAAACAATGAAACACAAACAATTTATTACCTTGCTATTATTCTTATTTAGTATTTCTGTAGTTGCACAAAGCAATAAAATTGAGTTCGAAGAATATGATCTCGATAATGGATTACATGTTATTTTGCATCAAGATAACAGTTTTCCATTAGTTGTTGTAACAATTACCTATCATGTTGGGTCGAAGAACGAAAAGCCGAATCGAACAGGATTCGCACATTTCTTTGAACATTTAATGTTTGAAGGTTCGGAAAATATCGCACGAGGTGAATATTCAAAAATAGTTGACAAAGCTGGTGGGACTTTGAATGCTAATACAACCTGGGATAGAACTTATTTTTACGAAATTCTTTCTTCTAACCAATTAGAATTAGGATTATGGTTAGAGTCTGAAAGAATGCTTCACTTATATGTAGATTCAATAGGTGTTGCAACGCAAAAGAAAGTAGTAACAGAGGAAATAAAGCAACGTGAAGATAATCAGCCATACATGAGTTTTCAGCGTGAGATTTCTAAAAGAGCTTATAAAGTACATCCTTATCAATGGACTGTTTTGGGTCGCGCCGACCATATAATGGCAGCAACCGATTCAGACTATAAAGAGTTTTATGATAGTTTTTATGTTCCTAACAATGCCGTATTAACTATTGTTGGTGATATTGATTTTGAAGAAACCAAAACGCTTGTTGAAAAATATTATGGAGATATTCCGAAAAGTGAAAATGAAATTTATCGTCCCTCGGCTATAGAGCCCATTAAACATGAAGAAGTTCGGGACACAGTATATGATAACATTCAGTTGCCGGCAGTTTTTCAGGCATATCATACTCCTAAAAGTGGAACAAAAGATTTTTATGCTGTTGATATGCTAGCAACATTGCTATCAGGAGGAGAAAGTTCAAGATTGTATAAAACTTTAGTTGATAAAAAACAATTAGCCATGCAAGTTATGTCCTTCCCATTTCCTTACGAAGATGCAGGTCTGGCATATGCTATTGCATTGCCTAATATGGGCGTGGAACTTAGCGATTTGGAAGCAGCAATAGATGAGGAAGTTATAAAATTACAAAACGAATTAATTTCCGATCAGGAGTTACAGAAACTTAAAAATCAATATGAAGCTAATCATGTTAATGGAAATGCTTCTTTGGAAAACAGAGCGTATAATTTAGCTATAAACTATACTTTCCACAAAGATGCAAATTTAATTAACACTGAGATTGATAAATTCTTAGCTGTTTCTAAAGAAGACATTATGCGCGTTGCAAAAGAATATTTCAGAAAAGACAATCGTGTAGTGTTATATTATTTGCCTAAATCACAACAATAATCAACTGAAAATCAAAATACAATGAAAAATATTAAATCAATTATAATATTTCTAACGATAGCCCTTTTATCAGGATCGTTATCTGCACAAGTCGATCGAAGTATTCAGCCAAAACCGGGACCTGCTCCGGAATTTAAAATTGGCGAACACAAATATTTCACTTTAGATAATGGATTAAAAGTAATTGTGGTTGAGAACCATAAAGCTCCTCGAATATCATATCAGTTAACCATTGACGTTGATCCCGTTATGGAAAAAGATGCAATTGGGTATGTTTCCATGACAGGAGATTTGATGCGATCAGGAACTAAAAGCAAATCAAAAATTGAAATTGATGAAGCGATTGATTTTATTGGAGCAAATCTAAATACCTACCAGAACGGAATGTATGGTCTAACTCTAACCAAGCACAAAGACAGCTTTCTTAGTATCATGTCGGACGT
>PKTC01000325.1 GCA_002869305.1 Marinilabiliales bacterium | reverse complement strand
TACTTTCAAGTTTCTTTATTTTATTAAAAAATTTGTCGCGCTCGTGTTTGATTTTATTGGATGATTTAGGCTTATGCTGCAAATTCTCCAGTCTGTTCTGAAATTTAAGTAAATTTCTTTCCTGGTCATCTACCTTTAATTTATCAAACTGCTTATTAAGCTCTTCTCTAAATTCGTTCTGGATTTTATCCTTTAATTTGTAAGGAACAAATCCTATTTCAGAAAATTCTTCTTGGAACTTCTTTAAGGCTTCATAATTTACATTAACATCATTTGTAAACTTATAACCTTTAACTTTTTCTATTATTTCTTGCTTCTTTTTTAGGTTAGTATCAAACTCTTGTTCAATGTTAGCGTAATATTCTGATTTACGATTAAAAAAATGATCACATGCAGCACGAAATCTTTTCCAAACCTTATCAGATTGTTTTCTTGATACAGGACCAACCTCTTTCCACTCTTTTTGCAAATTTATTAAATCCTTAGTGGTACTTTTCCAATCTGTGCTTTCCTGCATTGACTCCGCCTTTTCACAAAGTTCTAATTTCTTAGCAAGATTTTGATCCTGTAATTCTTTATTTTGAGCATAAAATTCACGTTTGTTTCCAAAAAACTGATCACAAGCATTTCTAAATCTGGCATAAATTTTATTATTATCTTTTTTAGGCGCAAAACCTATGGTTCTCCACACTTTTTGTAATTCAATAATAGCAGCTGTTTGCTCTGTCCAATCTTTATGGGTTTCTAACTCTTTAACGGCAATATCTTCAGCTTGCTGGCATAAATTTTCTTTTCTTTCAAGATTATTTTTTTGCTCATCCTTCAAATTTTTAAAATAATCCTGATGTCTTTTATTAATAATTCTTGTTGCTTCCTTAAATCTCTCCCATAAAGCATCTTTTTGATCGTTCGGAACAGGGCCAATCTCTCTCCACTGATTATGAAATTTCTGTAAAGTTTTAAATGCTGTAACAACAGAGTTTTCTTCTATTAATTTTTCAGCCTTTTCACAAAGTTCTGTTTTAATCTCAAAATTCTTTTTAAGATCTAAATCTCTAAGTTCTTTATTTATATTAATATAATCATAGAACTTTTCAACGTGGTGATGGTATGTATTCCAAAGGTCTTTTAATTTTTGTTGTGGCACTTGTCCAACTTCTTTCCATCTTTGCTGGAGTTCTCTAAATTCTTTGAATGTATCTCCAATAGATTCGTCCTTATTAACTAACTCCTTTAGCTCCTCAATTATTTCGTATTTCTTTTCTAAGTTAACATCCTTAACCTTTTCAAGTTCTCTATTATATTCAGCTTTAAGCCTTCTGTATCTTTTAAAAAGGTCTTTAAGATCAGTTTCAATAGGGTCTTCGGCAGGAGCAAAATCCTCAATAACTCCTCCTCCATCTACAAATTCCTTTCGCTTTTGCTCATTTATTACTTTTTGTTGTTTATAAAAACTGGCCTTAATTGCCTCAACCTGTTTCCGAATATCATTAATTGGGTTCTTATCAATTACTTCAGTCAATTCTTTAACTAGGTCTTCTCTGCTAAGTTTGGTATAATCAACTTCCAAAACTGACTCAGTACTTTCCTTTTCTTCAGTATTATCAATTGGTTTATCTATAGATTGACCCTCAGTTGAAGTATCTTCCTCAATATTTTGATTGTCATCGAAGCTATCCTTCTTCTCATCTTTAATAGACTCTTCAATGTCCTGAGCTTCTTGTTCTGCTTCTTGTTCTGCTTTTACTTTAGCTACCTTTTTTTCTTCGTTATCAGGACTTTCATTTTCTGAATTTGATTCAGTTTTGTTTTCATTCAATTCTGGATTCTCATTTTGATTTCCATCTTGAACAGAATCAGAGTTTTGTAAATCTTTAGTACTCATATTGCCAGTTTTTCATTTTCAAATGATATGAAATTCATTCATTTGTAATTATAGGTTACGAAAATAAATATTTAACCACTAATACTCAAAGAATTTTAGTATTAAATGTTAAAATACATAAATATACCAATTTATCCAAAAGCAAATATAAAAAGCTGACTAGAGAATCCTAGTCAGCTTTAGCTATTTACCAATCCTTTATATAATTTAAAACTTAAACCCTAATGTTAAAATAAAGTTATTTATTTTGTTCTTAATATCCGCTTCAGCCATATTATCTACATGATTGTATGCCATTAGTTTATAATCTGATAAAGTTTGAGAAAATGCAAAGTCAATAAATACATTATTTTCTCTATAACCGATACCACCAGAATAGCTTGTCTTTATGTATTCAGGATTTAAAGCTATATTGATATCTTTATATGGGCTTGTAGAATACCTGCCTCCTGCCCTCAAGTACCATGCTCCAACTCTATACTCACCACCTACACGAATATTATGCGTTTCTTGAAAAATTGTTTCTATATTCTGATTATCAAGTAAAACACCATCCACTTCATTGAAATCATCATCTAGTTT
>PKTC01000324.1 GCA_002869305.1 Marinilabiliales bacterium | reverse complement strand
AATACTCCAAATTCGGTTCCTGCAAATAACAAATCCTTATTTACATGGTCTTGCTCTATGGTATGAATGGTTCCATTTTCAGGAAAACCAGCAGTAATTTGTTTCCATGTATTTCCTTTATCAGTACTCATTAATAAATATGGCTTGAAATCATCTCTTTTTCTATTATCGAAAGAAGCATATACCACATTTTCATCATAGCGAGATGCAAAGATATCGCTTACATAAGTGTTTGAAGGAATACCAGGAAATGATTTAATTTGTCTCCAATTCTTACCTCCATCATCGGTTATAGAAATTACACCGTCGTCGGTTCCAGTATATATTAAGCCTTCTTTTACTGGCGATTCTACCAATGAAATAATCATTCCGAACTGAGAGGTAGAAACATCTTTAACGACCGCGTCAGCACTCCAGTATTTACCCATTACAGGCCAGGTATTGCGATCAATTTTTGCTGTTAAATCATCACTAATAACTTCCCAGGTATTTCCTCTATCTTCGCTTTTAAAAAGCACATTTGCTGCCAGATACAATCGTGTGTTTTTATGTGGACTAATAATTAGAGGCGAATTCCAATTCCATTTATAAGTTAATTCACCTTTTGCAGGTTGAGGTTTAATATACAATTCTTCACCACTTTTCTTATCATATCTGTAGACATTTCCATATTGGTATTCGTTGTATATAATATTCGGATTTTTGGGATCTATCTGAGACCAAAATCCATCGCCACCAATTGTAACTATCCAATCGTCACTAGTAATTCCGTCACGGCTAATAGTTCTTGAAGGTCCCACACAACTATTATTATCTTGAGTACCACCCGTTACATTGTAAAACGGATAATCATAATCAACACCTACACGATAAAATTGAGTAACAGGTAAATTGGAAACTTGACGATAATTTTTTCCATCATCATAAGTAATATAAACACCACCATCACCACCGATCATCCAATGATCAGTATTTTCAGGATCAATCCACAAGGCATGATCGTCTACATGTCTATTATCCAATCCCAAGCGATTCCATGTTTTACCACCATCATAAGTTACAACAGAAACTGTTTCTACCGAAAAAACTTTGTCAACATCCACAGGATCACAATAAATCTCATTGTAGTATTGTCCGCTTGATGAATGATCACTCATTCTTTCCCATGATTCTCCTCTATTGGTCGAACGATAAAAACCACCTTTATCTTCTGCTGCCTCCACAATTAAATACAAATAATCTGGATTTACCGGAGAAATTGCTATTCCCATTCCACCCTTATGCACTTCCGGAAGTCCTTTCTCAATTTTTTTCCAGGTTTTACCTCCATCTGTAGACTTTTGCACACCAGATTCAGGTCCACCACCAATCTTTGTATGTACATGACGACGACGCTGTTCTGTGGTTACATATATTGTATTAGCATCTCTTGGATCTAATATAACATTATTAACTCCCGTGTTTTCACTAATATTTAAAGCTTTTATCCAGGTTTTACCTCCATCAATAGTTTTATATAATCCTCTTTCTCCACCTGGCCCCCATGCCGAACCTTCAGCTGCAACGTAAACTATATCAGTGTTGTTGGGATCAATTGCAATCATACCTATATGTCGTGATTCTTTCAATCCCATGTTTTCCCATGATTCACCTCCATCAACTGTTTTGTATATACCATCTCCATAGCCCAGAGCCCTTTGGTGATTATTTTCTCCTGTTCCTGCCCAAACAACATTTGAGTTTTTAGGATCCATATCCAAAGCTCCTATTGAATAAGATCCATAACTTTCAAAAACTGGTTTAAACGTGATTCCGTTATTTTCTGTTTTCCATATATTGCCAGAAGCCACGGCAACATAAAATTCAGAAGTAATGTTAGGATTAACTGCAAAATCTGCAATACGTCCTGAAGCATAAGCTGGACCAATACTTCTAAATTTTAATCCGCTTAGGATTTCCGAATTAATAGGATCTTTTTCTTCCTTGGGTTCTTCTTTTTTAGCAAGAAGATTTGTTGAAGAAAACATAAAAACAAGTAAAAATAATTGTGCAAGTAAGGCCTGCACACTGAATCTTTGGTTCTGTAAAATTTTCATTTTTATTTTAATTTGGTTAGTTGAATAATCCAAAAAATTACAATTTTTAAAACATCAAAATCATACGATCGGTTCAAAATTATTTTTTAGATATAGTTTTGTATAGATAGTTTAAAAAAAGCTTCCTAAAAATAGGAAGCTTCAACAACAAATATAAATAATTTTTACTTTGGCAATTTAACTCTATATTCGACTTTGAACTTTCCCTTGGATATCCCTTGTAATTTGCCTTTTAATAAGCGCTTTTTTATAGGTGCTACTTTGTCTGTAAACATTATCCCCTCAGTATGATCATATTCATGTTGAATTACTCTTGCTGCCATACCCTCAAACCACTCATCATGTAAATTGAAATGCTCGTCGTAATATTT
>PKTC01000027.1 GCA_002869305.1 Marinilabiliales bacterium | reverse complement strand
TATAATAAAAAGGGAGCGAATCATATTGATTCGCTCCCTTTTTTATCAAAGCGATTTGCATATGGATAGTAGTGATTTCGTAGTAAGGAATGCATATTCCGAAGAGTTCGAAGAAATTGGGAGCTTGCTGGTACAGGTGTACTCTCAACTGGAAGGTTTTCCCACAGCAATGGAACAACCTGATTATTATAGAATGCTTGCTAATATAGGTGAGCAAACTAAAAAGCCTGAAACAGAGCTTTTAGTTGCTGCTTCATCAGATGGTAAAATTGCAGGTGCAGTGGTTTATTTTAGTGACATGAAATACTATGGTTCTGGAGGAACAGCAACTCAGGAAAAAAATGCATCAGGATTCAGATTGTTGGCAGTTAATCCAATATATAGAGGACTGGGTCTTGGTAAACTCTTAACAAATGCCTGTATAGAAAAAGCGAAATCAAGAAAACAAAGGAATGTGGTTATTCATACAACCGAAGCAATGCAAACTGCCTGGCATATGTACGAAAAAATAGGTTTTAAAAGATCAAAGAATCTTGATTTCATGCAAGGTAAACTACCTGTTTTTGGATTTAGATTAAAAATATCTTCCAAATAATATAATATACACCAAATCCGGTTAATACAATTAAACCGATCCATGATAGTATCTTTAACCAAAGTTTTGGCTGGTTCTCTTTTTCAACATTCTTTCCTGTCACAACTCTTAGATTTAAGTAACCCAGAATGGGTGCGGTAAGAAATGATAGTGTTGTTGCTAGGTCTACTAAAAAACTCATTCCTTTTAAAAAGAATATAATGATAATTAGGGTTCCAGATAATAAAATTCCTAACCAAAACCATGAAAGCCAATTCCAATTGTCAGTTTCATTCTTTTTAAGTTTTGGAAATAGAAGTTCTGTCGCTGGTTTTAACACTCTGGGATAAGCATCCAAACATGTTAATGTTGTACTCGACATAGTTGTAAGCGCTGCTATGGCAATAAAAATATAAGCCCAGCTTCCCAAATTTGAAGTAAATAAGCTGATTAATTGTCCTGCAAATGTAGTTCCACTGCTAGAAAAAGACTCTCCAGATCCATACATAACGAGTGCTCCGAGGGATAAAAAACCTAAAGATAAAATCGCGGTTCCAATATAACCTACATTAAAATCAAATAAGGATTCTTTAACCGTAGGAATGTGTTTCCCTTCTTTCCTTTTCGCAATAGACCAGAATGAATGCCAAACCGAAATATCAATTGCCGATGGCATCCAGCCTGCAAAAGCTATTAGCAAAGCAATATCTCCAAAATCCCAGTTAAAAGAATTTGTAAATTCAGGATTCGGATTAAATCCCTTTGAAAAAGCGGAGGTTACAGCTATAATTGTTGATAGAGCAAGCAGTATGATTATGAATTTTATAATTTTATCTAAAACAGTATATTTTCCAAATGCTACAATAATGGTTCCTGTACCTAGAATTATGATAGCCCATGAAACAATGCTTAGTGAGTTTGGAAAAACAAATGAAAATAAACCAGCTGTTACAACAGTAATAGCGGCTTGCAAGGTAAACATGGTGGCAATGGTAAGTATTAAATACAAAATTAGAGCTCCTATTCCAAGTCGCTTATAACCATGAAGTAAACTTTCACCAGTAGATGAAGCATATCTGGGACCAAATTCAAAGAATGGGTATTTAAAAAGATTGATAAGTAATATAATTCCTACCAATTGAAATCCATAAATTGCACCAGCACGTGTTGATTGCACCAGGTGTGAAACTCCTATTGCAGCACCTGCCCAGAGTAAGCCCGGCCCTAAAGATTTTAGTAAGTTTTTCAGATTCATTTCAAGTACTTTTACATACAAATTTATACAGAGTTAATCAGTAATGAAATAAATCTATGAAATTAAGTTTTCTGTTAATAAATTAATAAAATTTGTTAAAAGTGATTTATTTTTAATGATCTCCAATAAGGATTAATTAGTATGTTTGACACAGTATTTTAGAATAATTCCAAAATGCAGTGTTATAGTATTAACAAGGCTTTAATGTGTAGATATTTATATAATTATTAGTAAGTTTGGTTTCTTGTTTTGTAAGGCACTTATTTTTATATTTGCCATCTTGTGAAACAATTTCTTTTTTAGACCCGATTTGTTATTTAGGTATTGAAGCATTTTAAGGTCTTTTAAAACAGTTTCTTAGGTAAGGTTTTATTATGATTTTTTTCGAACGAACCTAACGTATAAAGGAAATTTAATTATTAACTTAAATAAAAATTAAATGAAAATTCTAGTTTGCTTAAGTAATGTTCCGGACACTACAACAAAAGCAAAGTTTGTAAACGATAATACAGCTCTTGATACAACCGGAGTGCAATGGATTATTAACCCTTGGGATGAACTTGCATTGACCAGAGCCATTGAACTTAAATCAGATGCAGCAAATTCAATTGAAAATATAACAGTTATTACTGTAGGAGGCAAAGATTCTGAACCTACCATGAGAAAAGCATTGGCAATCGGTGCCGATGATGCGGTAAGAATTGATGCTGAGCCAAAGGATGCATATTATGTTGCTGCTCAAATAGCAGAATATGTTAAAAGTAACCCATTTGATTTGATTTTTAGTGGAATTGAATCAGCTGATTATAATGGTTCTGCGGTAGGAGGAATGGTTTCAGAGTTTTTAAATATTCCTTCTGTTTCAGCAGTTTCATCTGTAAATATTGATGGTGGTCAAGTAAAAATTACCAGAGATATAGATGGTGGTCATGAAGAAGTTTCTTCTGAATTACCTGTTTTAGCAATTGTACAAAAAGGAATCGCTAAGGAACCTATGATCGCAGCTATGCGTGGAATTATGATGGCTCGTAAAAAGCCTTTAAATGTGGTTGCTCCTATGGAGGTTGAAGTATTGACAGATGTTGTTAATTTTGAATTACCACAACCTAAACCACCATGTAAAATGATTGATCCCGAGAATGTAAAAGAATTGGTAAACTTACTTCAAAATGAAGCTAAAGTAATCTAAATCAAGGATCAATAAATTAATTTAATTAAGAACTTAATAAAGTAAGATATGTCAGTATTAGTATTTACAGAGAACTGGGATGGAAAATTCAAGAAAGTTTCTTTTGAATTGGTTTCCTATGCAAGTAAAATTGCTGAAATGTTAAATACCCAAACAGTTGCTTTATCAATCGGTAATGTTCAGGATGATGAGTTAAACAAACTGGGGAATTATGGCGCTGATAAAATTGTATCAGTTAAAAATGATAAATTAAATATATTAGATAATCAAGTTTATACATCTGTTATTGCACAGGTGGCTGAAAAAGAAGGTTCTAAGGTAGTAATAATTGCTCAAAACAATATGGGCAAAGCTTTAGCACCAAGATTATCGGTTAAACTAAAAGCAGGTTTGGGTGCTGGTGTAAGTAAATTGCCATCAAGCGTTGAGCCTTTTACTGTGTTTAAGAAAGTTTATTCAGGAAAAGCTTATTCAAATCTTGTTATCAAATCTGATATTAAGATATTGACATTAGCACAGAACTCATTTGAATTTGAGGAGAACAATAAATCCGCTTCGATTGAAAGTTTTGAACCTACTTTAAATGATGATTTATTCAAAACGAAAGTTGGAAATGTTGAAAAGCAAA
Organism: Marinilabiliales bacterium; assembly: GCA_002869305.1. GTDB lineage: Bacteria > Bacteroidota > Bacteroidia > Bacteroidales > UBA12077 > UBA12077. Next base: position 11,738 of record PKTC01000027.1, on the reverse strand, counting down.
CCGGTAAAATTTTATTAACCGATGCTGAAATTGTTATTTCAGGTGGTCGCGGAATGAAAGCTTCTGATCAGTGGGGACCAATTGAAGAATTAGCTGAAGTATTAGGTGCTGCAACTGCATGTTCTCGCCCGGTATCTGACGAAGGATGGAGACCTCACGAGGAGCATACAGGTCAGACTGGTAAGATTATTGCGCCAAACTTATATATTGCTGCTGGTATTTCAGGTGCAATCCAACATTTAGCAGGTATTAGCTCATCTAAATGCATTGTTGCAATAAATACCGATAAAGATGCTCCGATTTTCGAAGCTGCAAATTATGGAATCATCGGTGACGCTTCTAAAGTTTTACCGGAGTTAATTCAGGCAGTTAAAGAAATAAAATAAGCGAATTGGTAAAGTGATTTAAGATATAGAATGCCTAAAGTTTTTAGATAAAATTTTAGGCATTCACAATAATGATACTTTCTGAATAAAGATTTTTAAATTAAATCAAAGAACTATGATTTATAGTATATTATTCATTCTGTTGTGGGTTGTAGCTATTGCATTTTTTACCTGGAATGTTAAAAAGATTTCCAGGAATATAAAGATGGGAAAAGATATTGAGATAAAGGACAACAGAAAAAGGAGATGGGGACTTGTATTAAAAGTGGCTGTTGGACAATCAAAAATGTTTGGTCTACCAATTTCAGGTATTTTACACGTTCTTGTATATGCCGGCTTTATTTTGGTTAATATTGAAATGCTCGAGGTAATGTTTGATGGTATTGCTGGAACACATAGAGCACTATCCGAGATATTTGGATTTTTATATCCAATTGCAATTAGTGCATTCGAATTTTTTGCATTACTTGTTATTATTGGTTGTGTGGTATTTTTAATAAGAAGAAATATTCTTAGAGTTAACAGATTCTGGAAACCTGAAATGAAATGGTGGCCAAGATTAGATGCAAACCTAATTCTTATTACCGAGGTTGTCTTAATGTTTTCAATATTCTTTATGAATGCTTCGGATTATATCTTGCAAACAAGAGGTATTGAGCATTATAAAGAAGTTGGATCATTTTTCTTAAGTTCATTTTTTGTTCCAATGCTACAGGACTTGCCTTCGGAAACCTTACATTTAATTGAAAGAACTTGCTGGTGGTTGCATATTGTAGGAATTATGGTGTTCTTAAATTATATTCCATATTCTAAGCACTTCCATGTATTTTTATCCTTTGTTAATGTATTCTATTCAAAATTAGATCCCGCCGGAAAAATAGCAAATATGCCTTCTATTACAAAAGAGGTAAAAAGTATGTTAACAGGAGAAGAGCCTCCTATGGAACAAGAAGGAGAAGAAGTTGCTTTTGGTGCTCAAGACGTGAAACAATTAACGTGGAAACACCTTATGGATTCTTATACATGCACAGAATGTGGGCGCTGCACTCGTGTTTGCCCTGCCAACATCACTGGAAAAAAACTTTCTCCTCGAAAGTTAATTATGGACGTTAGAGATAGACTGGAACTAACTGGAAAAAATATTGATAAAAAAGGAATTGATTTTAAAGATGACAAATCCTTGTTTGATTACATTTCGGCAGAAGAGCTTTGGGCTTGTACAACATGCAATGCTTGTACTAATGCTTGCCCGGTAAACATAGATCATGTTTCGTTAATTCTTGAATTCAGAAGATACATTGTAATGGAACAAGCAGCATCTCCAGGTGAGTTAAATGCTATTTTCAATAACATAGAGAATAATGGGGCTCCTTGGCAATTCTCACAAGATGATAGAATGCTTTGGTCTGAAGAACTCTATATCAACGAAAAGTAATTTAGAAGATAACAAACAGAATTAGATATGTCTGAAAATAAAAGAAAAATTGAAGTTCCTGTAATGGCTGAGGTGTTTGCCAAAGGTGAAAAACCAGAGTATTTACTTTGGGTAGGAAGTGCAGGTGCATTCGATGATAGATATAAAAAAGTAACACGTGCTTTTGTTAAGATATTAAGTCACCTGGGAGTTAAATATGCAGTATTAGGTGTTGAGGAATCTTCAAGTGGAGATGTTGCTCGTCGTGCTGGTAACGAAATGTTATTTCAGATGCAAGCATTGACAAATATAGAAATCATGGATTCTTATGAGGTTAAGAAAATTATAACTTGCGATCCACATGCCTTTAATACTTTTAAAAACGAGTATCCTGATTTAGAAGGAAATTACGAAGTAATACATCATACCCAATTTCTAAACCAATTGATTTCTGAAGGAAAGCTAAAGATTGAAGGTGATAAATTTAAGGATAAGATCTTAACTTATCATGATCCTTGTTATTTAGGTCGTGCGAATGGAGAATACGATGCCCCCCGAGAAGTTCTGAATGCTATTCCATCGAAAAAAGTTGAAATGAAACGCAACAAAAGCAATGCATTATGTTGTGGTGCTGGCGGAGGACAGATGTTTAAAGAAGCCGAAAAAGGAGACAAAGAAGTTTTCATCGAGCGTATTGAAGATGCCTTGGAAACAAATGCAAATATAGTTGTAACAGCTTGTCCGTATTGTATGGTGATGATGACTGATGGATTAAAATATAAAAATCAAGAAGATAATATCAAAAATTACGATATTGCAGAACTAATAGAACAAAGCTTAGAATTATAAATTAAATTTAAAATAAAATGGAAAAAGATTTAACCATAAAAGGTGGTGAATTCTTAATTAAGAAAACAGAAGCCAACAAAATTTTTATCCCAGAAGAATTTGACGAAGAACAGCAGATGATTGCACAATCATGTGATGATTTCTTGGAGACAGAAGTATATCCAAATCTTGAGAGAATTGATTCTCAGGAAGAAGGATTAATGGAAGAAATTGTTAAAAAAGCTGGAGAACTAGGATTATTAGGTATTTCAGTTTCTGAAGAATATGATGGATTCGGACAATCTTTCGTAACTTCAATGTTGGCAAGTGAGAGAATGGGCGCTGGTAACTCATTTGCAGTAGCATATTCTGCTCATACTGGTATTGGATCATGTCCAATTGCATATTATGGAGATCACGAACAAAAGCAAAAATATTTAACTAAGCTTGCAACTGGAGAATGGACCGGAGCTTATTGTTTAACGGAACCAGGATCTGGATCTGATGCTAACTCGGGAAAAACAAAAGCTGTTCTTTCTGAGGATGGTAAGTATTACATTTTGAACGGACAAAAAATGTGGATCACCAACGGTGGTTTTGCTGATGTTCAGACTGTATTTGCTAAAATAGATAATGATAGAGTTTTCAGTGCTTTTATTGTAGAAAGTAATTGGGATGGAATTACTTTTAACCCCGAAGAAAAGAAAATGGGTATAAAAGGTTCTTCAACACGCCAGATTTTTTACAACGATGTAAAAGTTCCGGTTGAAAACTTACTTGGTAAAAGAGGTGAAGGATTTAGAATTGCATTGAATATTCTTCACATGGGTCGTATCAAGTTAGGTGGCAATGTCTTAGGTGCTGCTAAACGTTCTATTGATCAGTCTGTTAACTATTCTAATGAGCGTAAGCAATTTGGTCAGTTAATTTCTAATTTTGGAGCAATTAAACATAAACTGGCTCAACAAGCCATAAAGACATTTACTTCTGAATCAGCTGTTTATAGAGTAAGTAAAGATATTGATGATGCGTATGATTTATATAAACAAGTAGAAGGTTGTGATCAGGGCAGAGCTTTAATGGATGCTTTTGGACAATTCGGATCTGAAGCAGCAATTATGAAGGTATTTGCTTCTGAAGCATTAGATTATGTAGTTGACGAAGGTGTTCAGATAATGGGTGGTATGGGTTTTTCTGCAGAAATGCCTGCTTACAGAAACTATAGAGACTCACGTATCAATCGAATTTTCGAAGGTACTAACGAAATCAACCGTATCTTAGTTACTGATACTATTATTAAGCGTGGTCAAAAGAACCATATTGCGTTGTTTGAAAGAGCGAAAGAAGTTGTTGCCGGATTAGATCAACTTACTGATAAATTTGAATCAAAAGGATATTTTGAAGATAAAGCATTTATCGTTGAGAACTTTAAGAATATTGCTTTAATACTTATGGAAACTGCAGTGAATAAATTTGATCGTAAATTAGTTCACGAACAAGAAGTTTTAAATAGCATAGCTGACATATTAATGAATGTTTATGTGGCTGAATCAACCATGTTGCGTGTTCAGAAGTTAGAATCTTTCAAACCTTCGGAAATGTATAGCTTATACAAAGATATGTTAGATGTATACGTATTTGAAGCAGCTGCTGTAATTTATAAGCATGCAATAGATGCTATTTATTCAATTGAGGATGAAGCAATGACTGAAAAGTTATTGAAAGCTGTTCAGATATACACTAAGGTTCCTGGCGTAAATACCAAAGATGCTCGCAGACGTGTAGCTGACAAATTGATTGAAGAAAATAAATATTGTTTCTAAAATTATATTTTTAAATAAAACCCCGATTCTTTTGAATCGGGGTTTTTTATTAATTGCTTTTTAATTTTTTATATGATTCTTTTAATAATTTGTTTATTATTTTATCACCGTCGGTAAGATTATCTGTTCTGTAGAACTCATCTGCAGATTGTAATATTCTTAAATGCTTATAGTAATAAACTCTAATTCTATTTTGATCAACAACTTCAATATGAGCAATTGAAAGAGCTTTTGATTTATCTTTTCCATAAAACCTTAGATTATAGCTTTTTTTAAGTGGCTTATATCTATATGTTATCTTTTTCGATTCGTCATTAGGATCATATACAGGCCTCCTTTTTTCAAATAAATTATAATTTCCATCATTAGTAAATTCTATAATTTTTTTTGCATCATTTAGTGATTGCCACTTTCCATAAATAAATTCTTGTTTGTTTTCTTTGCATCCTATACTTGCAAGAAAAATCATTAAAATAAGTAATTTGTTAATCTGTCTCATGACATAGAGTTTAAAGGTTCTGAATTATAAATAAGGTGCTAAAATATTAATTATTTTAGAAATATTAAATGATAATTGTTGAATAGAAGAAGCTTCTTTTGTTTGCTTAAGTTTGCAAATATTTTGGGGAGCTTATCATTATGCAGGTTTGAAAGCTAAATAATTTCAATTAAATTTACTGTGCTTAAAAATCTTTAAAATGAGTTTCAACAAAGGTTTTGAAAATGGAATTGTAATTCTTGGTGCAGGGAATGTTGCAACTCATATGTCTTTAGCCTTAAGAAAGGCCGGTCACAACATCAAATGCATTTATAGCAAAACAATTCATGCTGCTAAAACACTAGCAATACAAGTGGATGCACATTACACTAACGAGATTAATCAAATTCCCGTAGAAGCAGATTTATATATAATAGCTGTTAAAGATGAAATCATTGAAATAATAGTTCAGAATTTAAAACTTAAATATGGGATTATTGTGCATACTGCTGGCAGCATTTCAATGAGTGTTTTTAAAGATCGGTACCAAAACTATGGGGTATTTTATCCTTTGCAAACTTTTTCTAAATTGAGGGAAGTTCAATTTAACAATGTTCCCATATGCGTTGAAGCAAACAATAAAATTTTAGAAAATAAATTGTTTGATTTAGCGAGTAGTTTGAGTAATCATGTATATAAAGTAGATTCTGAAAAAAGAAAATCGTTGCATTTAGCCGCAGTATTTGCAAGTAATTTCTCAAACCATATGTATTCTGTCGCTAGAGATATATTAAAGCAAACAGATATTTCGTTTGACTTGCTGAAACCTTTAATCAAGGAAACAGCGCAAAAAGCAATTGATCAGGATCCGATGCAAGCGCAAACTGGACCAGCAGTTAGAAATGATGATAAAGTAATTCGTAAACATATAGAAATGTTAAAAGATAATCCGGAATACCAGAATATATATAAATTCGTAAGTGATAATATTTACTACATAAGAAACAAAAAAGATAATTAATAAATGGCAAATTTTAAAGAAGCACTTCAAAATATAAAGGCCTTCGTTTTCGATGTGGATGGAGTATTTACCGATGGACAAATTTATTTAGATCCAAGTGGAGAATTTGTTCGCTCAGTAAACATGAAAGATGGTTATGCTGTAGCGTATGCATTAAAGCAAGGTTATACCATTGGAATTATTTCCGGAGGAAGTTCTGAGGCAACAAAAAAGCGTTTTCAGTACCTTGGAATTACAGATATTTACATGAACTCCAGAGATAAGGTAAGTGATTTTGAGGATTTTTATTTTAAATATGGACTTAAACCAGATCAAATACTCTATATGGGCGATGATTTACCAGATTATGAAGTGATGCAATTAGCTGGTTTATCAACTTGTCCTAGTGATGCAGCAGAGGAAATAAAAGCAATATCAAGATATATATCTACATTTCCTGGAGGCAGAGGTTGTGTTCGTGACGTCATTGAACAAGTCCTTCGCCTGCAGGGAAAATGGAAGAAATATATGAATCTCAAACAGTAATCGAATGTTAAATTTTATAAGACTTATTCGATATAAAAATTTAATGATAATAATACTAACTCAGTATTTGATGAGATGGTGTATTATTAAACCTATCCTGAATGTATATAACTTTAATCTTCAGTTTTCGGAGTTAAATTTCTTCTTTTTGGTTATGGCAACTGTTTTTATTACGGCTGCTGGATACGTCATAAACGATTATTTCGATACAAAAACAGATTTAGTTAATAGACCCGAAACGGTCATAGTAGGCCGATTATTAAATAGGAGATGGGCTATTTTATTGCATGTTATTTTAAATGGAATAGGAATTGGTTTAGGAACTTATATTTCTTTTTATGTTGAGATGCCAATATTATCTGTGGTATTTGTTTTCATAACTGGAATCTTATGGTTTTATTCAACTTCTTATAAGCGACAATTTTTAGTGGGCAATATTGCAGTAGCAACGCTTACAGCATTAGTGCCCTTAATGGTCATTTTATTCGAAATACCTCTTCTTAATAAAGAGTATGGATTATTAATTACAGAAATGTATTTTGATTTTAACCATATCATTTTATGGGTTTCGGCATTTGCTTTTTATGCCTTTTTATTGACTATGATACGCGAAATTATAAAGGATGTTGAGGATTATGAGGGAGATAGTGTATATGGAGGTAAAACAATGCCCATTGTACTTGGAGTTGTAAATTCAAAAATAGTGATTATTACATTTATTCTAACAACATTATTTTCCTTACTGTACGTGTATTTTAGATTTCTAAATGATTTATATACACTTATTTATTTTGTTATTTTTTTAATTATACCTTTGATATATTTGGTATTCAAAATAATTGTTGCCGATGGAAAAAAAGACTATCATAAAGCAAGTAACTTATCAAAGCTCATCATGCTTGCTGGAATTCTGTATGCAGTTTTAGCCAATTATATCATTGTCCAAAATTTTTAAATTTATGTTTATTCCTAATATCAGCGATTACAAAATAATTCTAGCTTCTCAATCTCCACGTCGCCATTACTTATTAAAAGAAATTGGGTTGGCATTTGAAATTAAAAGTAAAGGCTTTGTTGAGGAGAGTTATCCCGAAGAACTAAAAGAAGATGAAATTCCACTTTATATTGCTAAAAAAAAGGCTAATGTTTTTAACGATTTACATGAAAATGAGATTGTTATAACAGCTGATACGATCGTTTGGCTTAATGGAAAAGTTCTTCAAAAACCAAAAGACCATGATGATGCTGTAAATATTTTAAGACAACTCTCAGGCAGTTGCCACCAGGTATTTACAGGAGTTTGCATAAAGTCAAAAACAAAAGAGTTTGCTTTCACTGCGCAAACCGATGTTTATTTTAAGAAACTAACCTATGCTGAAATCGATTATTATTTAAATCACTATCAACCAATGGATAAGGCAGGGGCATACGGTATACAGGAGTGGATTGGATATATTGGAGTTGAGAAAATCAATGGGTCATTTTTTAATGTAATGGGGTTACCAATTCAAAAATTATATTCAGAACTTGATAACTTTATAAATGATAAAATAGAAGAAATATGAAAAAGATTTTTTACACTTTGTTAACTATAGCAATTTTATTCTTTAACCAGGTAAGGGCTGACGAGGGAATGTGGATCCCTTTGTTAATTGAAAAGTTTAATATCAACGATATGCAGTCTAAAGGATTTAAACTTACAGCAGAAGATATTTACAGTATTAATAAGGCTTGCATAAAAGATGCAGTGGTAATTTTTGGAAGGGGATGTACCGGAGAATTAGTTTCTGATCAAGGCTTAATTCTTACAAATCATCATTGTGGCTATGGAGCTATACAAAAACATAGTTCTATCGAGAATGATTATTTAACAAATGGGTTCTGGGCCATGAATAAAAATGAAGAGTTACCAAATCCTGATTTGTCGGTTACATTTTTAGAAAAAATTGAGGATGTCACAAATGAAATACTTGATGGAGTTAAAGAAAAACATTCAGAAAAAGAACGAAACCAAATTATTTCAAAGAACATTGAAAGAATAAAAAAAGAAACTGTTAAGGGAACAGATTTGTCGGTAAGTATTAAGCCATTTTATTATGGTAATCAATATTTTATGTTTATATATAAGAAGTATAATGATGTTCGGTTGGTTGGTGCTCCACCTTCTGCAATAGGCAAATTTGGAGGCGATACCGATAACTGGGTATGGCCAAGACATACTGGTGATTTTTCGGTATTCAGGATTTATGCCGATAAAAATAATAATCCAGCAGAGTATTCTCCTGATAATGTACCTTATAAACCTAAAAAGTTTCTGCCAGTTTCAATTAAAGGAATCCAGGAAGGAGATTTTACATGGGTGTTAGGTTATCCAGGAGGGACTTCACAATATATTACATCTGATGCTGTAAGACTTATAAAAGAAGTCAGAAATCCAAATCGGGTTATGTTAAGAGATAAGCGATTGCAGGTTATGAATAAGCACATGGAGGGCAATGATACAATCAGAATAAAATATGCAAGTAAAAATGCCGGTGTAAGTAATTCATGGAAGAGGTGGAAAGGTGAAATTGTTGGATTGGAGAGGATGAATGCTATTAAGAAAAAAGAAGATTTGGAAGCGAAGTTTGCTAGCTGGGCTCAAAAGAATAAGGAATTTAAGGAAGTCCTTCCTGAATTAAGCAATATTTACAATAATATTGAAGAATTCGTAGTTGCTTATGATTTTTATAGAGAATCAATAAGAGCAGTGGAATTGTTACGCTACGCTCAAGCTTTGAAAAGTTAATTGAAATGTCTGCAGATGAGGTAGCCAATGAATCCTGGGAAACCGAGCTTGAAATACTCAACAAGGAAACAGAGAGTTTTTTTAAGGATTATGAAATAGATATTGATCACGAAGTTTTTAATGAGTTGCTTCCTTTATATTATTCTAATGTTGATAATAAATATTATCCTGAAATTGAAGGACTAGAGAAAAACTTTAGCGAATTTATTGATGCAATTTTTAGTTCAACAGTATTTACAAGCAAGGATAAAGTAATGGATTTAATTAGTGATGCTTCAAAAGAAGATATTCAAAATCTGGCAAACGATCCTGCGTATTCTTTCTTTAAAAAGTTCAATGATATTTATGAAAATGAGATATATCCTGTGTACGATTCGTTAAATCAAAGAACAACGGAACTTTACAGATCCTACATGAAAGGACTAATGGAAATGCAAAATGATAAGGTACTCTTTCCCGACGCAAACTTTACAATGAGAGTTTCATATGGAGAAATCAAGGGTTCAGATCCTCGTGATGGAATTGTTTATAAATATTTTACAACTATCGACGGTGTTATAGAAAAAGATAATCCAAAGATTTATGATTATGATGTACCGGATAGATTAAAAGAAATATATCTGGCGAAAGACTTTGGACCATATGAGGTAAATGGGACAGTTCCGGTATGCTTTATTGCAACGAATCACACAACCGGAGGTAATTCTGGTAGTCAGGTGCTTGATGCTGAAGGAAACCTCATTGGATTAAACTTTGATCGAATGTGGGAAGGAATTATGAGTGATATGATTTTTGATCCTGATCATAGTAGAAATATAACTTTAGACATACGGTATGTTTTATTTGTGATAGATAAATTTGCCGGAGCACATCATTTGATTGATGAAATGAAAATTATAAAATAACTGAATGGCGCCTTTGCGCCATTTTTTCATTATGAGTACTGTAAATGTAAGAGTTAACGGAAGAGGAAATGCATGGCCTGTTATTTTAGGTCAGGATCATCCATTTTATAACCGCCATAATTTTGAGGATTTGGCGAATGCATCCTTTTCAATTATAAAATCATCGTCCAAAGATCCAAAAGAAAAAGATATTGAGTGGGATTTGATGATCGATGCAGGTCATGGAGCTGTACAATATTTACTAAAAAATTGTAATCGAATACCAGAAGCAGTTTTTTTGACTCATCCTAATATCGATCATACTCTTGGGCTAGATTGGATTGTTCAGAGTTATTATAAAGTTTATCAAACACCTTATCCGGTTTATGCAACCATATTGTGCTGGAAAATTGTAAAAACTACGTTCCCTCATTTAGTCGGCCTGATAGAATTTAAGGAGATTATTCCGTATGAAAAAATTGAAATACAGGAAATTGAGGGAGTTGAGCTAATTCCTTTTCCAGCATACCATGGTAAAAGCGCGGTGGGTGCTACGATGTTATTCTTTATTGTGCATGAAGACAATATAAAAAGAAAAATTCTTTTTACAGGAGATATTCTTTGTCCTTTACTAAGAGAAGAGGATTATACAATTATTTCAGAAGTAGATTTATTGGTAACTGATGCAAATAACCGTTTCCCTTATCCTAAAAGTAATCATTGGAGCATTACTGGAGGATTATACGATAATATGTCACAATATTTAAGTGCTTTTTTTGATCAGTGTACATTGGGATTATTGCTAGAACCACATTTACTTTATAATGCTACTGATAATTATGCCAGATGTTTTGATTATTTTTTAAATAGAGAGATTTCAATAGCTGATTTTTATTTTACTTTAGAATCATTCATAAAAAGGATTAGTCCTCATAAAGTTGCGTTAATACATTACAGTGGAGGAGAGGACCTAAAATATTATAATGAAAACATTTTAACCACCCAGGAGCTTGAGTTGTGGGCTAATAATTCGATTGGAAGTTCTTTAAGCTCACAATTTATTGTGCCATATGTTAGTCAACATATGGATTTTTTAACCACCACAAAAACAACAAATTAACCTTCCTTAAAGAACGGATCGATGACATTTGTCATGTTTACAGATAATAAATATCATATTCTTCAGTAGTATGGAATTCTATATTTATTTCTGAAAATCAAATGATTAAAATTAATTTAAGTGTTAAAAAAATAACACTGTTAGCAAAATAACAATAACTAAATAAAACTTAATTAAAATGCCAGAAATTAAAGAATTAGTTAAGGGTTTAGCCGAAAAACATGGAAGAAACAGAGAAAGTTTGATTCCTATTTTGCAAGGCATCGTAACTGAAGAGAAATATCTTTCAGATGTTGCCATGACTGAGGTTGCAAGAGAATTAGATATGTCTGCTGCATTGGTATATGGTACAGCTACATTCTATTCTTTCCTTGATACTAAACCAAGAGGTAAGTATGTAATTCGCTTGTGTAAAACAATTACTTGCGATATGAAAGGAAAGAAGCAAATTATGAAGACATTAGAAGATTT
>PKTC01000173.1 GCA_002869305.1 Marinilabiliales bacterium | reverse complement strand
CTATTGGCTTGCCGCCACCATTAATTTCGGTATCAATGGAGCCTCCAATATGAATGAAATTGCTTTTCTTTTGTTGCTCAAATTCAAAATCGGTAAACATATCTCCAGAAATGGTTTTCATGATAAGGTCAAAGCTCTTTTTACTGTCCATTGAAATATCAATATCGCCGCTAATGGTTTTCAATGCCAGCGCATTCTCAATATTCTTAGATTCAATATTTCCGTTTATTGTTTTTAAAGACACGGCTATGTCCTTCGGAACTTTTACTTTAAACGTGATATCAAGATCAACTGTGCGAGAGTCTGTAATGTACACATCGCCATCTTTATCTCGAACTTGTGTAACTTTTCCTATTTTATCAAGATCTTCAATTTCAGCTTTTAAAACTATTTCGTCGCCAATTTCATTTAACTCAAACTTAAAGTTATCGTTGTGTTTATTATCGTCGATATTTACGACAGCTTCCACAAAAATTTCGCTTTTATTCCAGGTTTCTATGGAAATATCATCGGCAAATTGAAAGTCAAATGATACTCTTTCTGCACTTTTTGTGCTTACATTTTGAGTAAATGTTTTCTGTGCCTGCATGTTCAAGGATATGAAACATGCAAGAAATAATAAAATATTCTTCATGGTTTTGGGTTTTAGGTTTTAAAAAAAGGGCACAAAATTTATGTGCCCCTGGGTTCTTATTTCTTTCTTAAATAAATATTATCTGAGAGTGCTTTAAGCATTATATCTACGCCTCCGCCATTAATGGTTCCGGAAATATTGCTTCCACCACCAATGTAGCGCAAGCCTTTTGTTTCCTTTTCTTCTTCAAATTTGATATCAAAATCGGTATACACATCTCCATTCATGCTACTTAATTTCAAGTTGGCTTTTGTATTTGAAGGCATGGTTACATCAATTTCTGCACTATACGAAGTAATTGTTATTGGAGCTGATTGATTTACAGATGAAAACTCAATTTTTATTGGTCCACTCATAGAATTAATAGTCAATGGTCCTGTTACATCTTTGAGTTCAATTCCGCTTATCATTGTTCTAATTTCAAGCTCGCCACTAAAAGACTTAACTTCTACGCCGTTTTCAATTTTTGCTTTTTTTGCTCCTTTTGCTGGTTTGGTTGGTTTAGCTGGTTTTTCTGGTGCAGCAACAAACACATCTCCAGTTGAAAATACCCTGGATGCCTCTCTTGCCTCCTTTGCTGCATGCTGAGCTTCTATTACTGCAACCCGTGCCTCTCTAGCAATTTCTTTTGCTTCAATTGCAGGAAAATAGCCCCCAACAACTTGAAACATCCGACTATTATCTATTTTAACAGCCATTCCCTTAGGAACTTTAAAATAATACGTAATAGGGTTTGATTGCATATCTACATATATAAATTCTAACGCTTCTCCTTTTTGAGTCATGTTTAATCCGAGATTGGTATTATCCACACCATTTGCGTTAATTTGCTTTAATCCTTTTGCCTTTTCTGGCACATCCTTCTTTTTATATCCTTCTGCTGTTACAATGATATTATTTCAACTATGTTCACTTAGAACAATTTTACCTGAAACCTGCGAAATATTCACAAGCTTAGTTGATCCTTTATCGTGCTTAAATTCTTGTCCATTTGCATGAAGTGTAAATCCAAGCAGTAATAAAACCGAAATGTGAGTTAATAAATTTTTCATTTTAATTTCTTTTATTGGTTAAGGGTTAAATTTGTACAGACAATCCTTGCTTGGCTTGTTCCTTTACTTGACTGTCTATTTGTTCATTATCTATAATATCTTTAAGTGCCGGTTTAATCTTGCTGTCTTTTATTGTAATAAGTAAATTAATTAAGGTAACCTGCAACAATGGATCGCTTTGCAGCGAAAGTGATTCAATGAATGCATCTTTAACTTTTGGAACGTGCTTGTAATCACTTAGCGCATAAATTGCTGTCAATCTGACATTTACGCTTTCGTCGCCATTCATTGTGTTGATTAATGCATCGAGCATTTTTTCATTTACCTGTTCTGCAGAATTAATCTCATTAATTACCTTTATACGCTGACTAGCTGTTGGCTGGTTCAGAGAAGCATAATGAACCTGTTGACTCAATTGATCTATTTTTTGATTCAGTTGTGCCAATTCAGGCTGACTGCTTTTTTGCCCCGAATACCAACCAATTAAAACGCCTAAGGCAACAAATACAACTAGTTGAGCTGCAATTGAGATCAACTTTCGCATTGAAACAGTCAGTTCCCTTTTCTCTGATGGCTGATCTGTTTTGCCTTTCTCTTCTTCAAGCATTTGATAAAAATTCATTTTCAAACCTGCAGAAGGCAATACCTGCTTTTGATTATCAATAAGACCTAACAGGTTTTTTGTTTCAGACAGCTTTTCTTTGCATTTATCACAACATGATAAATGCTCTGCCACCAACTGTTTTTCCTCATCACCAAGAGTTTCGTCGAGGTAGTCAATTAATAATATTTCAATTT
>PKTC01000098.1 GCA_002869305.1 Marinilabiliales bacterium | reverse complement strand
CAAATACAAATTGAACGGATTAAAAGTTTAATTGAATAGTAGTTAATCTGAATCGGTTAATACAACTTCGAAAGGAACATTTACAGAATCTTTAAAGTCTAATCCAATCTCTCTAATTTCTTCATCATAAATACAATAGAGCCAAGTTATTCTTACACAAGAATCTGTATTATCTTTTAATGCGTCAATCTTATTTAGTAACTGAAAAAAAATCTTAGATGATGCGGAACTAATCATTCTCATTTGAAAGATAAATTCGATATTCTTATTCGGTTCCTCCTTATATTTATCTAACCATTCAAATATTGGATCATAAAATAAATATATATTTTCTGGAATCGAATTTCCTTTAATTTCAAATTTTCCAGTATCTGTATCAAAATGAACTAAAGGGGTATCATCTGTTTGATTAATATGTAAAGTGTTCATTATTGTAGATTTTACTGATTTATTTTGATTTCAGAGAAATATATAACAAGTTTCTTCTGACTCATTTATCCTTTAGTTCAATTTATTTATGCATTATTCTCCATCGTTAACGGCTACTAACTCAAATGAAGCTTTACAAAACGCTTTAAACTCCACTCCAACTTCCTGAATGTCATCATCGCCATAATTATAATACCAAATAACATTTACCTCGTTACTTTCATGGTCCACAATTTTGTTGATCCTCTTAAAAATATCTATAAATATTTTTGTTGATGAAGTATTTAACATATTCATTTGAAACACAATCTCTGTTACAATATTAGGATTCTCTGCATATTTCTCAAACCAATTAATAATAGGCTCATAAAAGGCTCTTGCATTTTCAGGCATTGAGTTGCCTCTAATATGAAACATACCTTTGCTTGCATCTAATAATACTGCCGGACTTGAATCATCAGCAAGAATTTTTAAAGCTTCCATTTTATAAAATATTTATATGTAATTATAAATTTAAAAAAAAATAGTGAATGAAATTAGTTTGATGACAATATTTTTATTTCTGTCCTTCTATTTTCACTTCTGCCCGCCTCAGTTTCATTACTGCTTATAGCCTGCGATTCTCCATATCCTTTAAAACTTAGCCTTTCTTTTGGAATTTGGTTTTCAATTAAATAATAATACACAGATTTTGCTCTGTTTTCTGATAATTGAAGATTATAGTCTGATGTACCTGTATTATCAGTGTGCCCCGAAATTTCGATCTTTAAACCGGGGTTATTATTTAGAAACTCAATCAATTTAGATAATTCGACCTTTGATTTCATCTCCAGAGTAAATGAATCTGTTGCAAAGAATATATTTCTTAAGACAATCTTTTCCCCAAGCTTAATAGGATTTAAAGCAATATCTTTCAAATATGGATCGCTAATCTCATATACTCCTTTTAATTCAAAGTTATCAGAGTAAAACAAATACCCATCTTTTGATACATTTAAAGCATAATTGTTATCTGTAGGAATACATACGATAAACTCTCCAGTGCTTTTATCTGACTCTGCTTGCATAATAAGTTCATTTGTTTCCAAACTAATTAACTCAAAATTTGCTTTGAGCATCTTTTTACTTTGAGCATCAAATACTTTTCCTTTGATGTATGAGACAGGATTTGGCCTGGCTTCTTTGTATAATTCAAATTCGAATATATCGCGTCCTTTGTTGCTTAACCTATCTGAAGAATAAAAAGCTCTATTTCCCTCAGCATTAACAATTAATCCTATTTCATCAAAAGTAGTATTAATTGGATATCCTAAATTGATCGGATCACTCCAGGTTCCATCTTCATTGCGAACTGTTTTAAATAAATCGAAGCCACCCATTCCTGTTAATCCATTTGATGCAAAATATAAAGTTCTGTTATCCGGATGAATAAATGGTGATTGCTCCTGCCCAGTACTATTAATATTATTCCCCAAATTGATTGGTTTCGTCCAATTACCGTTCGCTAAAAGCGTACTCATCCATATGTCCTTTTGACCTTGACCACCTTCTCGGTTACTTACAAAATACAAGGTTTTTCCATCTGGTGATATGCTTGGTTGCGCTTCCCATGCTGATGTATTTACTGGAGAATTAATATTTATTGGTTCGGTCCATGCATTGTCCTTTTTTTCACTAAAATAAATATCACATCGTCCTTTACCATCGGGTCTGTTACAAGCAGTAAAATACATTGCCTTACCATCAACTAATAGAGTCTGAGCCCCTTCATTACCAGCGGAATTTAAAGGTTCACCAAGACTTATCGCCTTTCCCCAGAAATCATTTTCTTTAACACTAATGTAAAAATCCTCCTGAACATTGCTCATCATTTGTAAACCTCTTGGGTCATTTACTTCTAATTTTTGCTGAGGAGTTGACTCAGAATTACCTGATGATAAATCCTTTGGAATTAAACGAGTAATAACCAAAGTATGCTCATCAGCTGTTAAACTTGGCCAATACTCATCATATTGAGTGTTAATGTTTTCACCAATATTAATTGGATTAAAAGGCACCGGAT
>PKTC01000126.1 GCA_002869305.1 Marinilabiliales bacterium | reverse complement strand
AACTGATTATATTCTTTTTCAACGACTTTCAAAATCTCTACAGCCACTTCATTTTGCATTTTATTAAGGGTCTTGTCCAATAAAGAGGCTATCTCATTTGCAATGTCAGCAGCCATTTGTGGATCTGTATCCATCACTTCAATTCGAACAGCCTGAAATTCTGTTTTCTGGAATTTGATGTTTTTTCTTATTTCTTCACTTAACTTAGTTAAAGGAAACTCACTGTCTTGCTCTATATTATAATGATTCATTAAGTCAAACTTCTGAATAATAGCAAACCTTATATCTTCAGAATATAAAGTTTGAATGAGCTGTTCTGTTGCTTCCTCATCACCAAAATTCATAATATGATCGTCGGGATCAATTAATTCTGAAGTAGTTAAAGCGTGAGAAACAGAAACTTGCGTTTTAGGATATAATACAACGCTTGACTTAAACTTAGGAGTAATTGTAAGTGAAACAATTACCGAGGCAATGGCTGCTATTAAAGTAACCATTATAATTGGCCATTTATGCTTAAACATAAATCGAATAATATCCATAGAATTGAAGTTATAAATTGGTTCTTTCATTTTTTTACGTGTCTATTAAACAACACGAATCAAGAAATAATTTTTCTTTCCTTTTTGCACGAGTATATATTTATCATTCAATAAACGATCAGAACCTATAGTTATTTCTTCCGATTGTATCTTTTCTTTATTAATGCTTACTCCACCCCCTTTAATGGTTCTTCTTAATTCGCCTTTGGATGGAAAGATTTCTGTGTCTTCTGCCAACAAATTCAAAACATTAACGCCAGAATCGATTAAAGTTTTTTTCACATCAAACATTGGAACTCCCTCAAAAACAGAAAGAAATGTTTTTTCATCCAAAGTTTTTAACTCGTCGGTTGTTGCTTTACCAAAAAGAATTTTTGAAGCGGCTACTGCTGTTTCATAATCTCTTTCGGAGTGAACCATAATTGTAAGCTCTTTAGCTAAACGTTGCTGCAAAGATCTTACATGAGGCTCTTCTCTATGCTTTTCGATTAAAGAATCGATTTCTTCTTTATTCAATAGCGTAAAAATCTTGATGTATTTCTCAGCATCCTCATCAGAAATATTTAACCAAAACTGGTAAAATTTATAGGGTGATGTATATTCAGGATCTAACCATATGTTGCCTTCTTCCGTTTTTCCAAATTTCCCACCATCTGCCTTGGTTACTAAAGGAATGGTTAATGCAAAAGCTTCACCTCGTTCTTTTCTTCTGATTAATTCTGTTCCTGTGGTAATATTTCCCCATTGATCGGAACCACCCATTTGCAGTTTGCAATTTTTATTTTTATACAACCAATAGAAATCGTATCCCTGAACCAATTGATATGAGAACTCAGTAAAAGACATTCCCGTTTTTGATTCTTCGCCAACACGTTTCTTCACGCTATCCTTGGCCATCATATAATTTACGGTGATGTGCTTTCCTATATCACGAATGAATTCAAGAAATGAATATTCTTTCATCCAGTCGTAGTTGTTTACAAGCTCTGCTTTATTTTCTCCATTCTCAAAATCAAGAAACTTCATTAGCTGCTTTTTTATACCATCCAGGTTTTTTTGAAGATTTTCTTCTGTAAGAAGGTTTCTTTCTTGCGATTTTCCGGATGGATCACCGATCATTCCTGTTGCACCACCAACCAGTACAACTGGTTTATGTCCTGCCATTTGAAATCGCTTTAACAACATGATTTGCGCAAAACTACCCACATGCAATGAATCTGATGTTGGGTCAAAACCAATGTATGCTGCTGTCATTTCTTTTTGCAACTGCTCTTCTGTTCCGGGCATGATATCATGCAACATGCCTCTCCATTCTAGTTCCTTAACGAAGTTCATTTAATCAATTCCTTTATTTAAATAAAACTGTCATATTGAGCCTGTCGAACATGACTTACTCCAATAAACACTTTACAAGCTCAGTGTGACAAAAAATTAGTTTTATACTTGTTCTAATGCCTGTTCCAGATCAGCAATAATATCTTCTACATTTTCGATACCTACTGCATAACGAACTAATCCATCGGTAATGTCTGCTGCTTCTCTTGCCTCTTTATGAAGGCCAGCGTGTGTCATTGAGGCAGGATGCTGAATCAAAGTTTCAACACCGCCCAATGAAACTGCTAATAATGCTAAATGTACATTGTTCATTAATTTAACTCCGGCATCGTAACCTCCTTTTAACTCAAAGCTTATCATAGCTCCAGGACCATCCATTTGCTCTTGAGCTAGGTCATACTGTGCATATGATTTCAATCCAGGATACTTCACCCAATCAACTTTTGGGTGATTTTCCAGGAATTCCGCTACTTTCATTGAGCTTTCCTGCGCTTTGTAAACACGTAAGCTTAAAGTTTTTACGCCACGAATTACCATGTATGCCTGGTGTGGGTCCATGTTTCCACCCATATAAACCATTGTTTTTCTAAGCTTTTGATATACTTCAGGATCTTTTGCAACCAAAGCACCACCAACAATATCAGCGTGGCCATTGATAAACTTTGTTAATGAATGCAAAGAAACATCAGCACCTAAATCCAATGGTTTTTGTAAATATGGACTACAGAAAGTATTGTCTACAACAACGATTAATCCGTGTTTATGGGCAATTTCTGAAGCCTTTTTTATATCTGTTAAGGTAATCGTTGGATTTGTGGGTGTTTCTAGATACAATACTTTTGTGTTTGGCTTAATCGCATTTTCAATTGCCCTTAAATCCGCAGTATCAATAAAACTCGCTTCAACTCCAAATTTTGCAAAATGACTTTCCAATACACCTCGGCTTGGTCCATAAACGGCACTGGTGCAAACAATATGATCTCCACTTGCTAAAAATGCCATGTAAACAGTAGTAACTGCCGCCATTCCAGAAGCTAAAGCGATACCACCACAGCCATTCTCAAGTTCTGCCAATTTATTTTCTAGAGCTCCAATTGTTGGATTCCCGATGCGAGTATAAATAAATCCCTTTTCGCGACCGGCAAATAAGTCTGCGCCATGCTTTGCGCTACGAAATGCAAATGTCGATGTTTGATATATCGGCGTTACTGCACTGCCATTAGCATCTTCGAAATCTCCTGCGTGAATTAGTTTTGAATCAAAACCCAAGTTTTTTGTATCCATTTTTTGATTTTTTATATTGTTAGTTTTTATAATTCTATATATTAATTGTTTGATCCAATGGTGTCTCTTCCATTTTTTCTTTAATCTTTTCAAAATTTAAATACGGGAAAATCATCGGAGCAAAATTAGACAAAGGTTTGTACAATATGGAATTTTCTTTTGTTTCATCCGGAATAAAGTTGTACTTATTGTCCGCTTTGTTAATTAACACTAAAATAATACTGACAATAAACGCTACTTTTAATACCGAAAAGAGAACTCCCAATAATCGATTTACAATACCTAATGCAATAGCATCTATCAGCTTATTCAATGCCTTTGCAAGAATATGAACAGCAATTACGATGGCAATAAAAGTTACTGCAAATGAAATAATAGGTAAATATTGTCCTGATACTTCAAATTTTTTGATGATTAAACTCGATGTAAAGTCGGAAAACATTACTGCTCCCAATATGCCCAAGAGCAAGGCCGCCAATGTAGCTAGCTGTACAATAAATCCCTTTGAAAAACCTCGATAAGCTGCCCAAAGTAGTAAAATTGCAAATACCAAATCAACTGTATTCATATTAAACTGCTTCTGTAAAAAGAATTTGTAAAAATAATAAAAAGAATCGGGTTCAAGGTAAAATGCTTTGCTGGTTTATTTCTTAATTATTATCCTCCAATAGTAACAGAGTCTCCATTTCGTCCAACGAAAGGTATTCCGATCTTGATTCCAGTATATTCATGCTGAGCTCCCTTGAATCCGCCAAAAACCTCAACATTAAACATTAAGAATATTTGGTTTAAACCGTATCCTACTTCGAAATATGGATAATTTCCAGTTGTCGATAAATAGTTGAAATAAACTGCCTCCCTCATCAAGGTTTTATTAAGAACAGGCAAGCGTTTAAGCAAAATACGATCGCTTTCTAATCGAACGTGTCCTTCAAAATAACTTTTGTGTGTGCTATATTCGTAATAATCCATTAATCTAAAGGGGCCTCCCTCCGAAGTTCCTATAATAAATGAGGTGTTTGTTCCAAAATGTTTGTAATCTGCAAAATATAAATCATTATCGTTTAAGAATGACCCAGCAGCTAAGCTATACCTCACAGTCCCTAAACGCCTTACATTGATACCTTGTTTAACTGAAAGTTCCAGTTGATCAAAATCTGTATCGCTGTTGAATAAATTTTTAATTCCTTTTTTATAGCTTAGTCCAAATGTAGGAAATCGTGAATGTGTATTCCGTTTTACTCCGTCGTACATTCTATAGTAATATTCAGGAGTATAGCTTATTTCTGCTGATAGGATTGAAGCATCATGATCGTTAACTAGATTGGTGTTAAAATTATCAATGGTCGGAATGTTTGAGGTAAACTCATGATCCAATGGGTTCCATAAATAAAAATCGGTATGATTTGATAATTGCTTTCGCTTTGCGTATTCAAAACCTGTAAAAAGTTTTAATCCATTCATAATATCAGTACTATGAGAAAGATATACAAAGTCTTTTTGATAAATTTTTAAATAATTGTCTTTTAAGACCAAAGTCGTGATTAAGTTAAGATTTTCTGTAATACCTGTTTCGGAATCAAAATCTGAAGTGGTACGTCCGCCTCTAATTCTAAACGACGATTGTTTTAATCCATTATATCGATAATAGATTGATATTGTACTCATCATTCGCTCTCGAGCAAAAGCATAATCTGTATTTTGCCATATACTAAAATACTTCCCAGTACTATCGTTTCGATGTGAATAATTAAATTCCATTCCATATTTTAAACCATCAACCGTATTAAAATTTAAGTGTCCTAAATCAATTATTCCTCCATACCTGAATCGATGTCCATTGTCATAATTAAATGATCCTCCGGTTAATACTTTACTCCACTTAAACCTTTTATTGTCTCTTTCCACAGAATCTCTAAAGGTTGTATCTGTTTCCATTCTTAATTGTATAGAATCTTTATCCTTATAACCTTCCATCTCAATATTAGTTAATGGAATGGGTCTTATTGAATCCCAATAGGCAATAGATCGCAACATGGCACTATCTTCAATGTTGTTAATGTTGTCTTTCACCTCGAGATTTTTTTCTTCGGGTTTTGTTTCCTCAATATCTTTTCTTACTAACTTTTTTAATTTTCGCGACTCTTTCTTTGTAAGGCTTTCCTTTTGTACTAATTCTTTTATTTCTTTTTGCTGACTGACTGACATCTCGTTCACCTCATTTAAGTATTCTTCAGTTTCGATCAACATATTGCGGTATAATGAATGGTCAATGTTTGAATTCAATTTTACTTTGTAATTTGAAACAGAAGCAACATATTTAAATTTTATTTTAAAGCCCATTGCATTGGCATCAATATCAAAGTTATGGCTTATTGGCATCCAAACCTCATCATTCACAGGGCTGTAAACCTGGTTAATTTTTATTTTAAACATCTTTTGTTCTACTTGAAGCTCTGCGCTATGCAAGTGCCAAAATCCTTCAACAATATAAATACTCCCAGAGTATAAATCATACCCTTCTCTTCGAGGAATCACCTTGATCTTGTGCACTAAATAGTCTTGATCATAAAAAGAAGCTTCCAGTTGAAATTTATAATGCGCAAAGGCATCACGGCTTAGCGGAGAAATGACTCCATCGATGTCGTTATAAAGCGATAAAGTAACATATCCCATTGGTGAGGCATCATCTCCTTGCATGGTACTTCTCATTGAAATTACATTTTCCTCAATCACATCTGGTAGTTCGAAATGTATATCAGAGATATTTTCCATTACCATGGGCTTTCCCTCTTCCAAACCTTCCTTTTTTAAAGTCTTTTTCATTAAACGCGGGATGTTTTCGAATCGCCCTGATCCTTTTATATAAATTCTACAATCATATTCTTCAACCTGATTTAAATAATAATAACTCATGGCGACAGCCTTTCGCATAATTCCGTATGCAGGATCTTCACCGCTTGCCAGAATCCTAACTTCAGGTATTTTATAAAGTTGCTCCTCCATAACCACATCGATTCTTTGAACCGCTTCCGAGCACTCTACCTTAACTTCTTTTGTTCTGTATCCCAGATAGCGGAAAGTTAAAGTGTGGTTGCCATCAGGTAATTCAAGTTTAAAATTACCATCTATGTTTGATGTGGTTCCGGTTGAGATTTCTTTTGCAAAAACCGTGGCATAAGGAATTGGTGTTCCTTTAGGGTCTGAAATTACACCTTCAATGCATTGTGCGTTTGAAAACAAGTTTGCCAATAAAATCAAAAAGGTTAATAAGAGTATCCTCATGTTTTTAGAATAAAATTGTAAATTATATGTCTGACGATTTATTAAACATAAAGTTACAGGAGTTATTATGAATTCCGAATAATTTTTAAATTATCTGACTTATTTTAGATTTTGCATATGTAATTAAAATACATAATTTTGCTGCAATATAATTAGGCCCCATAGTTCAAGGGATAGAATAGCAGTTTCCTAAACTGTAGATCTGGGTTCGAGTCCCGGTGGGGCTACAAAAAAGAGGATTCAATTAATTGAATCCTCTTTTAATTTAAGGTATTTTAATTTATTTTTTTACCGCATCTTCGATTAAGATCTCATATTTATAACCATAGCCAAAGTCTTTATCAAGAACAACTGTACCTTCGAATGTAACTATGTCGTTTTCTTTTACTTCCTCTTCAATAGACGTAAGTGTTAAATCAAATTTTCCTTCAAATGATGTTCCATCCTGAATATGAAACCAGTTTTTGTTCATTATAGCAAAGTTTGTTTTAACTACCTTACCTCGAATAATAACCTTTTCACCATTATACTTATCTCTATTTTCAAAAAGTTGTGCTATGGTAATTCCTCCTTCTGCTGCTTCTATTTCTACACTTTCTTTCTGAATGCTTGGTTTGCCTTCGTGATTTTCTGCTCCGACATGTCCTTCTGGCATTTCCATTTTTGGCATTGCTTTAAAATCTTCAATACTTGCTGTTAGTTCTGACACAAAATATACCGATTCAAAAACTCTTTCTAAATCTTTACTTTCAAATTGTGTCATTTCCATAAAATCTTTGAAGTAATACGCTTCACCCTCTTTTGCTTCTAATTTTCTGGCTGCAATCCATTGTTCTTTTCCTTCTTCAGTTACATTAAGATATGTGTATTCAGTAGCTTGCAACACTTCCTTAACAACTACTTTATGAACTCCATTTAAATCTTCTTGATTGTTCTTACTATTACACGATGTAAAAGCAATCGCCAACATTGTTGTAACTATTAAAAATGTATTCTTCATAACTTTTATTTTTTTGTTTCTAATTCAGTTTCCAAATATAGTATTTTAATCCTAAAAAAAGACGGGTTAAAAAGAGGTAAAAGAAAAATATATGCCATTCAATCTTGCGTTGAATAATTGATTCAATAAAATAAACAAACTTAATTTCCGAAAATTTATTTTGGATTATACAATTGCCTCCACTGAGGTTGATTTATCAACATTATTATTCTCAAAAATGATTGAAATGGCCACCTTCACCATAAAAGTAAACAGCAGGGCCCCCAGAGAAAATATCATTGCCGTTATTCTTATCTCGTTGATTGACGGAACATATACATTTATCTGTCCTAAAACGTCGGGAGTAAAACCAGGTATTATTAATGCCATTCCCTTTTCAATGTATACACTGAAATATATCATTACTGCTCCAATGTTTAAGGTTAGCAGATTTTTCCTGGTTTTGGGGAATAAAAACAAAATAAAGGCTGTTGTTCCTAAAATAATTGAAACCCAACTAAATGGCACCAGTTCTTTGTGCTCTCCTAATCCAAACAATAAATATTTCCAATAAACAAGATGCTCTGTATCTGAATAAAACTCTTTAAAATATTCAGCTATCGAGAAGAACAAGTAAATAAACATTGCATATACCATAAGTTCTGCGATAGTCCACAGTACTTCATTTTTAATTTCGAACTTCGTTGTCTTTCGAAGAACCTGAAATAGAATAATAAGAATAGCCGGTCCGGAACAAAACGCTGATGCCAAAAACCTTGGCGCAAGCAATGCGCTATTCCAGAATGGTCTTGCTGGCATGGCATTAAAAAGGAATGCAGTAATTGTATGTATTGCTACTGCAGCAGGAATGCTTAATAATATCAATGGTAAAACAAGCGATTTTTTGTATTCTTGTTTATAATAATAACAATATAGTAAATATGTAGCAATAAACAAGTTAAGTAAGAAGTAAAAAGCTAAAACAAAGAAATCCCATGCAAGAATAGAATCCGGGAAATTCATTGTGCCGACCAATGGTAACATATGCCAAAATTTATGCGGCTTACCAATGTCAACCATGATAAACCCTATACACAATACTACTGCTGTAATAGCTAACAACTCACCAAAAATTACAATTTCTTTGATGGGTTTCCAGTTATAAATATAGGCAGGTATTACTAACATAATTGCTGCAGCAGCAACTCCAACTAAAAAAGTGAAATTACCTATATAAAAGGCCCAAGACACAGAGTCTGTCATGTTTGTTGCCTGAAGCCCATCTCGCAATTGATTAATATAGCCTCCAAAACCCCAAGCAATTAATAAAACAAGGAATAATACCCAGGCATAATAGGATTTTCCTCCTTTGAGAAGAATTTTAAACGTATCGAGAAAAAACAGTAAAAATTTCATATCCTTAGATTTATAGAATTTAATTATTAACTCTGTTACCTTATACACCAAAGAAATAAAAGAAATTTGGCTGAGTATTAAGTTCTGCTTTTAAGACCACTACTCGTTTATTTTCCAAAATATACCTTATCTCACTATTTGGATCTAATAGGTTGCCAAACTTTCGTGATCCTGTTGGGCAAACTTCAACACATGATGGATATTTTCCCTCTCGTACACGCTGGATACAGAAAGTACACTTTTCAACAACTCCTTTTGTTCTAGGTCTGTTACCTAGATAATGTGTATTTGTATTTATTTCCTCGTTTGTAATTTTTGGTTCGCCCCAATTAAAATGTCTTGCTCCATATGGACATGCTGATTGACAATACCTACATCCAATACACCAATTATAATCAATTACAGTAATACCATCGGGCTCTGTCCATGTTGCCTTGGCCGGACATACTTTTGTACAAGGGGGATTTGCACATTGTTGACATGCAATAGGGACATAGAATTTTCCCTCCTCAGGTACTTTTTCGGGGTTATAGTACATATTTGAGTGCATATAATCTATTCCCTTTTCCTTTTCCATCTGAAGAACAGTAATCCAGTGTATCTGCGGATCTCTTGACTGATTATTTTCATCAACACAACCGTATACACATCTTCTGCATCCAACACACCTCGATAAATCAAGAGCATAACCAAAAAAAGTATTGTCAATTGCTTTTTTTCCAGATACTTTAAATTCTTTCCCGTATTGCTCAGTATATTTTTTTTCCAGATCCAAAAGAATATTATCTATTTCCTCTTTGGATAAGGTTTTGAAATTCTTTTGAAAAAAATTATCAAATTCCGGGCCTGTACATGCTGAAAGCGCAACAACTGATCCGCCAACTCCTACAGACAGTTTTTTAAAGAATTCTCTACGGGTACTTTTTTTGCTTTTTTGCATAATATATAATTCGTTTGCTTTGTTAGTAAATTGATCTTTTTATTGTGTTTTGGGTGGTGGCTCAGGTTTATTTCTGTGATCAGGTGAAATAGCACGAATTCGCTCATTTGCCTCCTTTACAGAAACTGTTTTGAATCTGTTTCTAACAATGATTTGATTTTTAGTAAATTTAACGCTCAATATTCCGAGGCTAAAAATAGAAACTAAACCCCAGATCAGGTTTTTTATAAATTTGCTCCTTGAATTATTGTTAATTTCTTTATCCATTATATCTAATTTTTTATTCTTTCTTTTGATCTTTTTCTTCGGTTTGCTGGCTATCTGTTGTACTTACCCGACCATGAACTTCAGGCGGAGGTTCAGGAGTTAACTGCTTAAATCTTGGAGAATGCGGATCATGACAATGAACACATAATAAGTACTTCTTATTTCCATTCCAGTAACCTGTTCGCTGACCATGAATACCAACTTTCCAATCTCTTAATTTATCTCCATGACATTGTCCACACAACATATACGATTCGTTAAATCCCAAAAGTTTTCCACTCGCAAGCCTTAAGGAATCTCTATTATTAATATCATGACAATCTAAACACCACCGGTTTTCATTATCATGATTCATATTTTCAACTATTTCTTCGTGCATACCCAATTCTCTTGGTTGCGGATCAGTTTCCATTTCGGCATGACATTCAGTACAAGGAAATATATATTCATCACTAAAGGGTGGGCGTTCTACTGCAATTTCAACAGATTTATTCTCTGTAGAACTTTCAAAATTCATATAATCTAACCTATCGTTCTTATTATTACATCCAAGCACTGAAATTATAATTATTGCACTGCTTATGAAGACTCTTTTTGATGCTATTTGACTTTTTTGTATAATTTGAGATTGGCTTAAGTTGCTTAAAAGACTGGTTATCAGAATTCCAATTTAAGAAATTATTAAATAAGTTCCTAATTACCACAACTCTTGTTCGGTGGGACTTTCATGAATCAACATCAATGTTTTTATCGCCTTTTTAAATAAAATTCATCAAGCTATGCTCTTGATTTTATTACTCTTATATGTTTTTACATTTAATTTTGGCGTCTTTTTATACTAATTAAAACACTGTGGAAAATGCATTGTAGTATTCATGTTTCTGTTTGGAATAAGTTCAAATTAACATGTCCTTCTATCTTCCCGCCAGATCAACTATGTATTATGTCGACATTATTTGTTTTGTTCACCTTCTTGATTAACAACAATTTAGTCTTTGATAAAAAGCAACCCTTAGCTTGATTATAAGCAGCCCATCTCTTGAAAAGAAAATACATAGTATATCAAGTGAGTTTTTTTATACTAAACGGTTAAAAGTAAACGAAAATGGTCTGGTTAAAAAACGTTCTAAAAATTTCAGAGGAAACACAAATTAATCGTATCAACCGGGTTATCTGCGTTTTTGTCAATAAAATTTTTAGATTATTTAATGAACTATAAATAATTATTGTGCCGAATTAAAAAAAGAATACAATATAATACCGGTGGATATCCTTTTTGCATTGCATTACCAAATGCCATATATTTATATTATTCTTTTTCAACACAATAAGCTTAAAACCAGATGTAAGCGCTCAACAGTATGTGTTGAATTAATACTTTTTTTAACTGTAATTTGATATAAATATCGGTGAACTATTTTTATGAAATGCTTATTTAAATTGATTCGGTTTAAAAACGCGCTTCATTAATTTTAAAAATTAGAGTGTTATGGAGAAAAGAATTAACGATATCGAGAAATCATTGCAAAAAATAGTTGAAAGGCTTGATTCTATGGAGTCACTATTAGATTCTCTCAAGCAAAGAAGAGTTTCGGAAAACATCCAAATACAAGAGCCCGAAAAACCCGAAACAATTTCCCTTTTTCCAAAAATATTTCCTGGAATTACACGAATAAGAATATTTTCAGTTATTGGAAGAACCTTTTTAATCCTGGCAGGAGCCTTTTTATTAAGAGCTTTCACCGAAAGTGAAACATTTACCCCCATCATTGGAGCAATAATCGGCTTATTTTATGCCCTTTTATGGTTGTTGGTTTCTGGACGTTCGGCACGAATGCAGGATTCCTTTTCTGCTTCATTTTATGGTATTTCTTCGGTTTTAATAGCTTTTCCTCTTATTTTCGAAACCTCAACAAAACTTAATATTTTTTCTCCCTTTCAAACTGCAATAATTTTATTCGTTTTTACCGCATTTGCTCTCATTCTATCATCATATCGAAAAATGCGTTCTGTTTACATTTTCTTTGTTCTTGCCGCTTTGCTAACTGCCTTTCCTTTAATGATTAAAAGTGGAAAAGTTGAGCTTTATTCTATATTCGTTATGTTAATTAGTTTATCGACTTTAATTTTAAAATATCTTAGAAATTGGCATGTTGTGCCCTGGATATCGGCTTTTTTTGTTAACCTATCAATGCTTTTTTTGGTGTACCTTTCATCAAGTCCCGAAAAACTTACAGGTCGTTATAGTGAAATCTCAGTTACATTTTCTTTGGTTATTCTTATTTCATTTATCATTGTTTATTTGTCAGGGTTTATTACTGCAACTTTATTGTTAAAACGAAGAATCTCCTTTTTTGGAATGTTCCAATCTCTTTTTGCCCTTGTAATAGGATTGTTTGGAGCAATATCTATAACTCATGGGATCGGAATTGGATATTATATCTTAGGTGTTTTTGCTTTGGTATTTGCCATTAGCTTCTATTTTATTGCATTTAAATATGTAAACGCGGAAGAAAAAGTAAATTTCTACTACTACGCCTGGATGGCATTTATCTTGGCCTTTGCTGCTATTTGGATACTTTTCAGTAAGGATATAAAAATTGTATCATTAGGCATCATGTCAATTGCTTCAATAATTTTAACAAAATCTATTGACCGCCATACAACGCTAAGCATTCAAAGTTTGCTTTATCTTTTTACTGCTGCATGGATTTCCAATTTATTTAAATTTTCTTTTTCATCATTTATAGCAACGCAACATTCTCTGTTTGTTATGTCACCTATCCTAATATTCTCATTAATGTTAATTACAATAGTTTATATTCTTCATGTTTTATTAGGTAAACATACAGAAGCAAAGATTCAAATACCTCGGTTTATAGTTCTTTTAATTACTGTTATTGGAATTTTTGGTTTTATTGTTTTTATTGTAAGTCACGCATTAGCCTTTAATGAAGACACCGTCGAATTACATAAACTTGAATTGATCAGAACAATTATTCTATCTGTATCAACTGTTCTTTTAGCTTGGTTAAGTAATAAATCAAAACTATCTGAATTATCGTATCTGGTATATCCAATATTATTGTTTACAGGTGTAAAGCTTTTGTTTAAGGATCTGGGAGAAGGCACTCCAATGACATTATTTGTGGGTTTTGTAATTTATGGTATTGCATTAATTAGCGCACCAAAAATTAAACGTAAGAAACAAGAATCAATGGATTAATTTCTTCTTTTATAAAAACATTAATGTGATTGAACCATATTTATTCATATATTTATAAGAATGGATGTGCTTGGAATAGACATTGGCGGTTCCGGTATAAAAGGAACAATTGTTAACCTTAAAACTGGTGAGTTTGTCTCAGATCGTTATCGCATTGAAACTCCTCAACCTGCTACTCCGGAGCTAATTGCAACAAGCATTCATGCTGTTGCGAAGCATTTTAATTGGAAAGATAAAATAGGCTGTGGCTTCCCTGCTGTTATCCAAAATGGAGTCATTAAAACAGCATCTAATATTGACAATTCATGTATAGGAGTAAATGCCAACAAGCTTTTTAGTAAAAAAACCGGATGTAAAGTCAAGGTTTACAATGATGCAGATGTTGCAGGATATGCAGAATTAAAATTCGGAAAAGTAAAAGATTTTAATGGATTGACAATCTTTTTAACAATTGGAACGGGCATTGGTACTGCATTGTTTTATCAAGGACAGCTAATACCAAACACTGAGTTTGGACACGTTTTTATGAATAACAAGCTTATTGCTGAACACTATGCTTCTGATGCCATTCGAAAAAAAGAAGACTTAAGCTGGAAAGCTTGGGGAAAAAGATTCAACGAATATCTGGAATATCTGGAAAAATTAATAAATCCTGAGCTTATTATTCTTGGCGGTGGAACAAGCAAAAAATTTGAAAAATTTTCTGCTCAAATAAATATTAAAACCCCAATAGAGCCAGCTCAACTGCTTAATAATGCTGGAATTATTGGGGCTGCATTGTTAGCATAAATCACAATTAATTCGAAAAAGTTAACCTCTATTTCGTAATTCCAGTTAATAAGGTATATCCCATGGACTTGCCTCTGGAGTATGTTTCGCTTTTAACTGTTCCAATATCTTCACAAATCCATTCTGCGGCTTCCATTCTTACGCTAAACATCGTTTTTATAGTAATAGTATAGGTAATTTTATAACATTCAAAAGTGCCAGCTTTTGTTGTAATTTCTTCTTTTGAATCAACTATTCTTTGTGATATGTCAGTAGACATACCCATGATTTTCATTCCATCTGAATATATTGAAATGTTTAAATTCCCATCACCAAGTTCATCGCCCACATTCAAATTTGCAGGAATTTCAAGATTATCACTACTCACATTCACCTCCATATCTTCATATGCCTCCATCGTAGCCTGATCCATAAAGCTTTTCATATCAACAGAATATATTCCTTTTTCGCATTTCACGCCATATTCTTTCGAACCTAAATCTTTTCCTTTTTTATCGAAAGATTGTACTTCTATTATAGCCGAAGTAATATTTCCCTGTGTTTCTAGCTTTTTTACTATCTGAATACTGCTTCCTGTTATTTTATCTTTGGCATCATAGCTTGTGTATTCGAGTTTTGCCCCTTCAGTTTTGGGATAATAAAACTCACAATCCTGCGAAAACAAAGATAAATGTAGAGAAATTAATAATGCGACAATGATTAATTTATTCATAATAATTGTTTTTATTTATGTTGAACTCAGTATAAAATCTTTTCCACGTACTTTGATAAATCAAAATTATTTGCGAATAACTTTAATTACAATACCCACAACAGCTCCAATTCCTCCAGAGATAAGAATGTTTTGTTTCATGCTGGTGAGTCCGGAAACATTTCTGCCAAATGACTCGAAAGCATTTTGAGATGTTCCAAATATTGTTTTGATATTTACATATTCGCCGGCAACTTTTCCAAATATCAAGTAACGAATATCAAACCAATAAGAGCAAATAAGATCACATAAGTTAATGTCTTTTTCATATTTTTTATTTGTTAAATATAGTTAACAGGTATGTCTCAAAGCTTAAGTTAAAGTCCGCAGGGCTTTCGTAAAAGAAAATTTGCCCGGTGTCTCTAATTATTTGAATATTACTTCTCCAAATGGAAGGAATCTCTATAGATTTTAAATAATCAAAGTTTAATATCCGATCAAATTCTCCAAAATAAACCGCAACAGGTACACTGATTTCCTTAAGCGTATTTATCTGATCCTTATATTCACCCTTCATGATCGATTTAAAAAGAATTTCTCTTGTTTTCTTATCTGCCTTTCGAATTATTTCCGGTAAAAAATCTGGATACTTGGTTTCTTCCTCAACAAAATATGCCGAAAATTCATGTACCTCGCTATCATCAATTCCTGCTTTTGAAAATAATTTTATGTCTGCATTCTCAGAAAAAACACTGTCGCTAAAGGGATTAGACAACGGTGCAGAACCAAGTAAAACAATTCCTTTGGGGTTTTTAAGTTTATCATAAGCCTGCAGTATAACGTTGGCACCAATGTT
>PKTC01000409.1 GCA_002869305.1 Marinilabiliales bacterium | reverse complement strand
TGTAAGCACCATAATAAACATCATTTCCTAATGTTCCCTTGAAGAAAATAGTTAAATCAAATCCTTTATAACTTAGATTAGCGTTTAATCCAAAGGTCCAATCAGGATGTGGACTACCAATCATTGTCTTGTCGTCTTCATTAATGGTTCCATTGCCATCAACATCTTTAAATCTGATATCTCCAGGTATAGCAGCTGGTTGAATTAAACCACCACTTTCGTTTACATAAGCATCAATTTCATCAAAAGAATCAAATATTCCGTCGGCTTGATATCCATAAAAGTACCATACTGGATTACCCTCGTCTGATCTTGTAATAGCTCCAGTTGTTCCCAAATTAGCTCCTAACAAAGGTGACTCCAATGAAGTAACTTCATTTTTATTGTAGGCTGCATTCAATCCAATGTCATACCTTAAATCAGATAATTGTCCTCTGTAACTTAATTCTAGCTCAACTCCTTGATTTGTTATATCTCCTGCATTGGCATTCGGTTTATCATTACCGATATAAAATGGTATTGAAGCGGTAGTAATCAATCCAATTGTTTTCTTGTTATAGTAATCTGCTGTAAATGTCAACCTGTCTCTTAAAAATCTCATATCAATACCTACATTGGTCTGCTCTGATGTTTCCCAGATAAGATCAGGATTACTTATTCGAATAGGTTCTGCTCCTGCCAGTCTTGTACCTCCACTTAGATAATAACTAGGTTCGGCACCACCAGCGATAAGGGAAACGTATTCGAAATTACTTAAAGATTGAATCGATCCATTTTGCCCCCAACTAAAACGCAGTTTGATAAAGCTAATAGGGTCAAAATTCCAGAAGCTTTCATTGGTTACAACCCAACCAAGAGACACTGAAGGAAAATATTGAGTTCTGTTCTTACTACTAAGTTTTGATGAAGCATCAGATCTTAAGGTAAGTCCAAGCATATATCGACTATCATAATTATATTGAACACGTCCAAAATAAGATAATAGTCTATTGTCTTCATTTCTTCTGCCAGAAACAGCTGATTTTGTTGAATCACTTAAAACTGCATCAAATACAGCAAAATTCCATGATTCTTCTTGTAAACCTTCACCAAGACCACCAAAATAGTAATAACTATAATCTCTTAATGTATTACCAGCAAGAACCGTGAAATCGTGAAGTCCAATTTGTTTAGTATAGGTTAATACATTTTCCCATTGCCAGGTAAACCATCTTTCTGTTGTTTGATTGACACTGCTTAAAAAATTATAATTGACCGAATGATAATAAAATTCAGGTGTCCAATAATCATTATTTCCGTATGCAAGATCTATATCATAAGAAGTTTTAAAGGTAAGACCTTGCATAGGTTTCAAGGTAAGGTTTAATCCTCCGATAATCTTATCTGTATACCATTTATTATGCGTATTATCAATTTGCGCCACAGGATTACGTATCTCATTTTGCACATATTCCGACATTCCGTAGTATCCATTTTCACCAGCGCTTAAAGATGAATTTTCAATATCATCAAAGTTATCATAAATTTGATTTTTATAGATATCTGGAAATTGGCTGGTATCGCTATAATATACAGGAGTTAATGGATCAAGGTTCATCGCATTGGAAACAACCCCGCCAAATTCGTTATTCTCGTCAATTGAGGTTCGTTCAAAATGTGTAAATGAAATTTTACCACCGATAGACAACCAGTCTTTAGCTTCATGGTCAGCGCTTAATCGTGCTGTATATCTATCAAAACTTGATTTAGCCCCCCCCACAATACCTTCTTGAGATAAGTACGAGCCTGAAAAGAAAACGGATGTTTTATCATTAGCTCCAGTCACAGAAATGTTATGTTCTTGCATTTGCGCAGGACTAAAAATTTCTCCAACCCAATCAGTTCCTTTGCCTAATGTATCAGGATTAAATGGATATGAGGCATCAATAAGATTATTTAGAAGTGCTTCAGGTATATTGACACCTACATTATCACTTTCTATCTCATGCTTGAGACCTTCTCTATAATAGGTTGCATATTGCTGTGCATTTAAAACTTCATTTAGGTTTTGAGCTTCCTGTATGCCATAATTACCGCTATATGTTACTGTTGATTTTTGATTTTTATCTCCAGATTTAGTAGTAACCAGAACTACACCATTTGCTGCTTCGGCCCCATATATAGCTGCAGAAGCTGCATCCTTCAAAATTTCAATGGATTTGATGTCGTTTGGGTTCAAATACTCAATGCCACCAGTTCTCATTCCGTCAACAACAAATAAGGGATTAGCGTTTTTATTTGTTCCCGTTCCTCTTATTCGCATCGTAATGCCTCCACCTGGAGAACCAGATTCCTGCATAATATGAACTCCGGCCGTTTTACCTTGAAGTGCTTGCTCTAAACGAACCTGATTTTTCTCTAAATCTTCTGCAGAAACTTTAGAAATAGCACCTGTAACAAGGCTCTTTTTCTGAACACCGTATCCAATAACAACAACTTCATCTAAATCAGTAGCAGCTGTCACCAGCACTACATCTAATTTTGATTGCCCAGCAATCTGAATTTCCTGAGCTACCATACCAACATATGAAAACTGCAATACAGCATCGGCAGGAACAGAGATTTGATAGTAACCATCTATATTCGTAATCGTACCATTTGTGGTACCTTTCTCCACAATTGTAACACCAGGTAAAGTTTGGCCATCGTCGGCTGCTGTAACAACCCCTTCAATAGTAATTACCTGTGCAAAGATTGGAACAGAAATAATTAAGAACACTAAATTGAGTAGAATTTTTTTCATTGGGATTAAGCTTATTTTAAAAATTGTTTTATTGTAAGTTTAAATTTGCATTACAATTTTAGGCATAATTCTCACCAATGTCAATAATTCAAACACTTCAATACTACGTCAGTATTACATCAAAAATACATCATTAAAATTTTAATATACTGTATTTCTGAATGTTAACAAATTCATCTTATTATACACATCACTACAACATGAACAATTTAAAGCATGATAAAATGATTCTGACTATACGCTTAATTATCTGGTACCTTGCAACTGTTTTATAAATTCATCATAAAATCAATTAAATTCTCATTTTGAGGCATCTGAAGTTTTTTTCTTAGCCTATATCGGCTGACTTCTACACCTCGGACAGATATATTAAGAAGTGGAGCAATCTCTTTGGTTGATAAGTTCATTCTTAGATATGCACACAACTTAATATCATTTGGGGTTAAATTAGGAAAGCGGTCTCTTAGTCGTCTGGTAAAGTCTTCATAAACTTGATCAAAATATCCTTCAAATTTTTCCCAATCATCTTTTTGGTTGGTACTCTGTTCAATATTTTTTATTAGTTTTTGAAGGTATTTCTGAGCATCGGGGTTTACCTTTTGTGAAATATGTTTTAATTGTTCTTTAATGCCAAATAAAGATTCATTCTTTTGTGTAACCTGCATCGCATAACTAGCTAGTTCTTTTGTTTTTAGTTCTACCTCTGCCTTATTCCTTTCATTTTCAACTCGTAATTTTGCATTTCGCAACTTTACAATTTCCTGCTGCGCAGATAAAACTTCATTTTCGTGATTAATTTTTTGCTGATGTAACTCTTTTTTTTGTTTAAGCTGAAGAAGTTTCTTTTCGCGGTCAATTCTTCTTCTTATTATTCGCACCACTATCCAAGTAGTAAAAGCGATTAACAATAAATACATGCTATATGCAACGATTGATCGATACCAGGGAGGATTAATGAAAAATTGAAAAGATGAAGTTTCTGACTCAATATCAAACACATTCATTGCTTTTAAATGAAAAATATAATCCCCTTCTCGTAAATTGGTATATTCTTTATATGTTTTATCAGTCCATTCCGACCATTCTTCTTCAAATCCCTCCAAATAATATTTATATCTTATATTATTTAAATGTTCATAATCGGTTGCAGAAAACTCAAACTTTATATTATTGCTTTTATATGCCAAATATTGAACCTGATTTTCCATTTGATGAATGGTTATTAACCCAATACTATCGGTAAATGCTCCTCCAAAAAAAAGACTATCATTTGTTGTTTCAATTGATCTAATCAATGTATTAAAAGGAATATCAATCTCTTTTATAAAACTTGTGCTTAAGTGAGAGAATCCATCTTCTGTAGCCACAATTACGCTTTCGTCGTTATATGGTAAAAGATGTTCGAAGCTTCTCACAAAACTTCCTACAAATGATTTATATGGGATTCTGTTAATCTTATAATTTCCATCGCTAAGTCTTTTAACAACTCCCATTTCATCATCCTGAATAAACCATAGCTGCCCTTTGTTATCTTTAACCATTTTTCGTAATATACCAGAGTTCCCAAACAAATGATTTAATTCTTTGTTAGGAACAAAAGTCTGTTGTTCATTATCGAAGCTATAAATGCCGGTACTATTTGTAAAGATTATTTCGTCATAAAACTTTATGACATTATTATCAAAATTTGTTGATAAGCCATTTGCAGAATTATAAAAACTTAAATTGCCAATTTTATCTAAGTTCTTACTTAGATCCACTTTGTAGATTCCTTTATAACCATGGCTAATCCATAATGTGTAATAATCTTTACTCAAATAGGATTCAATAACGCGGCAAGACTCACTAAAGCCACTAATTTTATTAACGTCCCAGGTCGTATTGTCTTTCTTTTCATATCGTAAAAGACCTGTGTAAGTACCTTGAAGCATTATATTTTCTTTATCAGGGAAACTAAATAATAACCATCCTCCGGGTACATCAGAAATTAATTCTGCCTTATCATTATCTACAATATATGTCCCATTGTTGTGTCCACAAAATAATTTGTTATTATATTCAAACAGGTCCCAAACCTGCCCCTGTGTATTTTCAACAATTTTAAATTCAAGCTTGTCATTTAAAGGATCTATGGGTTCAACCCACTTTTTATAAAATAACCCTTGATTTGTTCCAAGGTATAGCTTGTCTTGATATATGAAGGATACATAGCCAGCACCAATCTTACTTTCATTTACAATATTTGTAAATGGACTATTTACAGCCACATAATAGATGCCATTATCAAGACCTAACCAAAGATTATCATAATTATCGGCATAAATACTTAACACAGTGTTGTTTTGTAATCCTTTCTCCCTGTTTATATGCTGTACAGGCGTACCATCCTTATCTATTATTAGAAGTCCATTTAATATGGTTCCGATGGCAAAATGATCTTTTACCTTAACTCCACAATATATTTGATTCTGCTTTAAAAAATTATTTGCCGGAATATTCCATTTTTGTACTTTTTCATTTTCAAGAATGAATAAACCATGATTTAATGTTCCAATAAGAATCTTATTATTATCAATTGGAAGCATGGTCCAGATGTCGTTATTAAAAATGTCTCCACCTTTAACTGGTATTAATTTCTCATCTCTTAATTTAAGAAGTCCTTTGTTTCTTTCGGTTATATAAAATTCATTGTTAATAAAGAAACTAAAATGAAAATCTCTTTTTTGTGCTATTACTTTAATTTTACCATCATGGTATAAAAAGATTTCAGTAAAAGATTGGAAAATAATTCCATTATCTGTTTCGTGTATCTTCCAAATGTCTCCAAAATCATTGATGTCACCAGGGATAAGATCTACCAATGATGTGTAGTTTAATTTTCCGTTTGGAGTAGCCTTTAGCAAACCAAATTCTCCAAATGCACCAACATATATGTTTCCCAATTTATCTGCAGCAATAGACCTTACTACTGAAGAATTTGGCATTTGAATTAATCTCCAGTTAACCCCATCAAACTCAAGTAATCCATCATTGTTACCAAAGTACATTATTCCTCGCTTATCTTGAATTGCAGACCAATTCTGAGTACTTGCATGATAATTTTGACGCGAGAAATTTGTTATGTTAGGAATTCCAACACTCTTTATTTGAGATTTGCCATTTAAACAAATCAATGTAAAGAACAGAACAAAAAGAATATTATTAATCGACTTAAACACAAAAATCAACTTTATAATTACATCTAATTTCAAAAATAACAAATTAATAGCATAACTCTTAAGGAATTGAGAATAAACCTTATATCGCATATAGCAATATGACACTACCTTTATAATCTGGTTGTAATGGACAAGATTTCTTCACTAACCAATCGTGAAATTCTATGAAACCAGTAATAAGATCTATATGTATATAAATATAAGCTCTATGCAAGCATTGTTATTTTATCAAAATCTTCTTAAAATATCTTTTATTCTTGTCTTTAACTTCTATAAAGTAGATTCCTGGAGTTAAATCATTATCGAGTGTAAACGATAATCTGTTCAAGTCCTGATCTGTAGTTCCGGTATAAAGGATCTTTATTATACTGCCTGAAATATTTATTAGTTTTATACTTACGTGCTGGTTATAATCAGATTTAAAATTTATATTTAGTTCTGATTCAACCGGATTTGGAAACACACTAATTTCACTAATAGATATGATGTTTTCCCTTATAGAATTTACTAAGCTAAAATCAAAATAATTGATATTGAATGCATTAGATCGAGCCTTAACTAACATTTCATTGTTTCCTTCTTGTAAATAAATTTCGGTTGAAAAGTCCTGCCAGTTCTGCCAGCCATTTGTTGATAAATAATTTAAGGATGCTTCTATCGAATCATTAAAAATTATGCTTAATATTCCTTCATTGTATCCTGATATTCTTGCCCTAAGATTATATAGACCTTCTTGTGTAACATTTATATTATATTTCATCCAATCGCCCGATTCAATGTATCCTACATTTAAACCATTCCCATCATCACTGCATGCTTCTGTTTGAATTCCAGACATTTCAATATAATCTTCTGCTTCAACTTTACCCGGAATATCGAATATAGCACCTCCTTGTCCAACAGCATTATGAACATAATAGTTATTGAAAACAACTAATGTATCATTTCCTGAAATTACACCATTCCCTGAGTATGATATTTCTATGCTGTTTGTTTCCTTCAATGATTGATTCAGAGAAATATTTAAAATACTATTATCGAAATCAGAAATATTTACTGAACTGATTAGAGTAGAAACTGAACTGTTGTCAACTATCATTTCAAAATCACTGCTTTCATAATTTAATGTGGTAATATAATCAGAAAGTGCAAGTAAAATAGAATTGCCATCGTTACTAGTAACAGCTGAAAATGGAAGCACACTTTCACTAGAATCGGAAGTAGGAAAATATTGCCATCCATGTTTATATTCAAACAAAGGAGAATAGCTATTGTCACCATAATTTATTGGAACCTGATCCATATTTTTAGGCCAAGAGTGGGATAATTTACCTGTAGGAGTGTAATCACCAAATAAGACCTCTGCAATACCATCGCCTTCAGTTCCAGGCAACCAAGCTGCTATAATAGCATCTGAATATGGAAGCATCTCTCCTATTATTAAGGGTCTGCCTGAAATTAGAACAGCTATTACCGGAATTCCTTTTTCTTTGATCTTTTTAATCAAATTTACATCTGTTCGATCCAGATTAAGAGAGCTGCGATCTCCTGCACCTTCTGCATAAGGAGTTTTTTCTCCAACAACAACAACAGCAACATCAATATCTCCTTCATAGTCACCTGATTCGGAATAAACAATTTCACTAGTCTCTGCCAGCTTCTGAATTCCTTGTAATACATTTGTACCCGTGGTAATATTGCCATTAGAACCTTGCCAATAAATGGACCATCCGCCACATTGAGCTCCTAAATCGGCTGCAATTGAGCCGGCTACCAATATTTTTTGATTATTCTTATTTAATGGCAATACATCGTTTTTTGCAGTTAACAACACCATAGATTCTCTAACTGCCTGCCTTGCAACAGCCCTATGTTCGGCTGAACCAACCAATGATCTTAAAGTATTATCTGAATAGGGATTCTTGAAAAGATCTAAAAGGAATTTCTGTCTTAAAATTCTTTTTACCGCATCATTTATTCTGTTTATGCTTACTTCATTGTTTTGTACTAAATCCTTTAAATGACCGATAAAAATTTCATATCGATCAGGCACCATAACCATATCAATTCCAGCATTGACAGCTCTTTTTATAGCCTCACGATAATCTTCATCAACCTGATCAACACCTTTCCAGTCAGACACAACAAATCCCTCAAATCCCAATTCATTTTTAAGTACGGTTGTTAATAAATATTCATGTCGATGTAATTTTTCTCCATTCCAACTATTGTATGAGGCCATAATTGATCCTACACCAGCCTCAATGGCGTCGATATATCCGGCCATGTGCACCTCACGAAGAATTTCTTCAGATAGTTGGGTATTACCTTGATCAATTCCATCACTTGTACCTCCATCTCCCACAAAATGTTTTGCACATGCAAGAATAGTCTCATTTAAACCTAAATCTGTACCTTGCAATCCAAGAACGGATTCCTTTGCCATCATTTTTTGCAACTCAGCAGTTTCTCCAAAGCCTTCATACGTTCTTCCCCATCGCTCGTTCCGAGGTACTGCAATGCAAGGAGCAAAAGTCCAATCAATTCCAGTGGCAGCAACTTCTTTAGCAACTATTTGATTTACCTCTCTCACAAGTGCTGCATTCCATGTACATCCCACCCCTATATTATGAGGAAATAATACTGCACCATAAACATTATTATGGCCATGGACTGCATCAATTCCATAAATCAATGGAATACGTAGGTTACTTTGCAAGGCAATGTCCTGAAAGTTGTCATACATATCTGCCCATCCAGTTACCGTATTCGAAGCGGGAGCAGAGCCTCCACCACTTAATAATGAACCAAGTCCAAATGTTGCTATATCATTGGCATTTGTTAGCTCTCCTTTTTCAACTTGAGCCATCTGTCCAATCTTTTCATCTAGAGACATTAAACTTAAAACACTATCTACCTTTTCATCAATACTCAACTGTCCAAATAAATTTAAACTACAGATCAGGCTTAAAGCCGTAATAATATACTTCATATAATGTCTTCTAAATTTTATTCCATTAATATATAATCAATATGCGGCTAATATAACCTATTTTCGTTTTAAACATCAAAAAGAGACTACATCACAATTACATCAACAATCCATCAATAATAATTAGCAACGCATTCTAAGCGCCTGCATATGTTAATATTACGGGATAATAATTAGAGCTTTGCAATTCAACAAAACCAAAAAAGTATTTCATCAATATTATCTTAGCCAACCAACTTAGTGGTCAAAAATATTTTATATATAGCTATGGATATATATAAACTATATATATATTTGCACATATTTAGATATTTAAAATATGGAGTTCAAAAAATTAGAATTACAGGAAGAAGATAACAGAATTAAAAGACTTATAACATCAGGTCGTTTAAAGAAATCTATAATTTACATTTTAGCCGGAGCGTTTTTGGGTTTCATATTTACTTATTTTGCTGAAGGTAGAGATGTTTCTCAATTAGCTTCAAAAGAAATACTTTCCAATGTATTTACAGGAGCTTTTATTGGATTCTTTATAACCAATAGTCCTTGTGCCAGAGGTAGATGTTAATTTAATACTCTAAAGCTTCTTCTATTCCATCAAGCACTCGAAATATGCCTTCCGCCAATGCTTCCATTTCATTTTCTCCGGCATAAACGTGAAACTCAGTTAGTGATCCAATATATTCTTTAAGATCGCTGATGAATTTTTTTCCATGAGCAATACCACCAGTAATAACAATACCATTTGCTTTACCTTTAGAAGCAGCAAAGCATGCACCAATTTCCTTAGCAACCTGGTATACAAATGCCGAATATATTAATTTTGCGTTTTTATCTCCATTCTCAACCATTTTAATTACTTCACGCACATCTTCGGTACCTAAATAGGCTTTAAATCCACTTTCTTGTGAAAAAAGCTTTTTAACTTCCTCTTCAGATCTGCTATAACAGAGCTTCATGACGCCACGCAGAGGCAGTGCACCTGCTCTATTCGGTGTAAATGGCCCCATACCCAAT
The DNA here is from genome assembly GCA_002869305.1 of Marinilabiliales bacterium. Classification (GTDB taxonomy): domain Bacteria; phylum Bacteroidota; class Bacteroidia; order Bacteroidales; family UBA12077; genus UBA12077. The sequence continues at coordinate 5,772 of PKTC01000409.1, read as the reverse complement.
AATCCATCATTTACATCAATAATCTTGCCTCCTAAAACCAGTCCAACGGAAATTCCACCACCTAAATGAGCTATTACATAACAAGATTCTTCGAATAAAACTCCTTGCTTTTGTGCAATTTTACGTGCTGTCATCTTCATATTTAATGTATGGGCTCTACCATCACGGACTATGCCAGGTACACCCGATACTTCTGCAATTTTGCTTATACTGCTTGTTGAAACAGGATCAACCGTATAGCATTCATTTAATCCAAATTCTTCTTTAAAATAGTTTACCAACAAACTTCCCAAATTAGAAGCATGCTCACCATACTTGCCAGATTGTGCATCCTCTAAAAAAGCATTATTTATTCTATAAGTACCTCCTTTAATTGGTTTAACAATACCCCCTCTTCCTACAATGCCAACAATCTGTAATTTTTCTTTTGAAAGATAATCATCTAAATAAGGTTTAATATTATCATGCCTATATTCTAACTGATCTGCGATTTTTTCAAATTGAGCCAACTCCTTTTGAGAGTGATCAATTGATTTCGAAAATAACTCGCCTTTTCTATTGTAAAATGCTATTTTAGATGAGGTTGATCCAGGGTTGATAACAATAACTGCTTCTTTATCCATATTTAAATAATTTAGGGTTAATATACATAAATCTTGGAAATATAGAAATGTTTAATAACCTGATTCCACCATCGTTTTTATAACAGTCTATTTCAAAATGCCTTAGAAAATATAGTTTGACAATTAATTTATATTTTATATATTAGGTTTCTGTATAAAGTAATTTGGATATATGAATTACTTAATACATTTTTTATTAGCATTCTTTGGAATGTTAATAAATGTGATTCTTTGGTAGTTTATAAGACTAAGACTTGTGGGTATGCTCAGGTTTATCATTAAACCTCTTGGAGTTCTTTTAAGGACACTTTTATTACAACACTGTGTTGTTTTTTATATGTACTAGATACTAAATATTACCCTATTATTAATTAAACCCCTATCAAAATGAATTTTGAATACACCGAAGAACAATTAATGGCTCAACAATCAGCCAGAGACATAGCACAACGAGAATTTATCTTAGATGCAATCGAGCGCGATACAAAATCTGAATTTCCAACCAAACATGTAAAATCACTGGCAGAATTAGGATTCCTTGGAATGCAGGTTGATCCTGAGTATGATGGTACCGGTATGGATACCGTTTCTTATGTTTTAGCCATTGAAGAAATATCTAAAGTGGATGCTTCACTAGGAGTAATTATGTCTGTGAACAACTCTTTAGTGTGTTGGGAAATTCAGGAATATGGAACTGAAGAACAAAAAGAAAAATTTCTAAAACCTTTGGCACGTGGCGAAAAACTAGGTGCTTTTCTTTTGTCTGAACCCGAAGCTGGTTCAGATGCAACTTCACAACGAACAACAGCCATTGATAAAGGAGATCACTACTTGGTTAATGGTGTTAAAAACTGGATAACCAATGGAAATTCTGCATCAACTTATGTTGTTATTGCTCAAACCGATCCTGAAAAAGGACATAAAGGTATTAATGCTCTTATTGTTGATAGAAATTCAGAAGGAATTTCTTTGGGTCAGCATGAAGATAAAATGGGAATGCGAAGTTCTGACACCCATTCTGTAATGTTTACCGACGTTAAGGTTACAAAAGAAAACAGGATTGGTGAAGATGGATTTGGTTTTAAGTTAGCAATGAAAACCTTAGAAGGTGGAAGATTGGGAATAGCTGCTCAAGCTTTAGGGATTGCATCAGGCGCATACGAGTTGGCTTTAAAGTATGCACAGGAAAGAAAAGCTTTCGGTAAAGAAATCATTAAACATCAAGCAATAGCTTTCAAATTGGCCGACATGGCTACAGAAATTGAAGCAATGCGTTTCTTATGTTTAAAAGCTGCCTGGCTAAAAGATAATAAAAAACCATTTGGTACTGAAAGTGCAATGGCTAAATTATATTGTGCTGAAAAGGCAATGCAAATAACTACAGAAGCAGTTCAAATTCATGGAGGTTATGGTTATGTAAAAGAATATCATGTTGAACGACTGATGCGTGATGCCAAACTCACTCAAATTTATGAAGGGACATCTGAAGTGCAAAAAATTGTCATTTCAAGGGCCATTAGTGATTTATAAAATTAATATCACAAGTATATATAAGAAATTAGTCTAATGAAGATCAACAATTCACGTTGTTTGGTGTTTTTGAATTCATAATTAAAATATCTATGTTAAAATCTGAAATTTATCAATCTAAAAATAAGATTAGAATTATTACGGCAACTTCCCTATTCGACGGGCATGATGCAACCATAAATATTATCCGCCGCATTCTGCAAGCCACTGGTGGTGAGGTTATTCATCTTGGGCACAATAAATCAGTAGATGAAATCGTAAACTGTGCAATACAAGAAGATGCCCAGGCTATTGCGGTTACGTCTTACCAGGGAGGACATATGGAGTTTTATAAATATATGTACGACCTCCTAAAAGAGAAAGGATGCGGTCATATTAAAATCTTTGGCGGAGGCGGTGGGGTTATATTACCTGATGAGCAAAAGGAATTGCATGATTATGGTATTGCAGGGATTTATTCACCCGATGATGGAAGAAATTTAGGTTTGCAAGGTATGATTAACGATTTGATGCATAAATCAGATTTCCCTTTGGGTAATGAAAAAGTAGATCTTAAAAAACTAAAAAAGAAAGATCAATATGAAATAGCATCTCTAATATCTAAAGCAGAGAATTATCCGGATCAAGCAAGAGATTACCTTGAAGATATAGGCAACGATATTTCTAATTCTAAAACTCCAATTATTGGCATTACTGGTACAGGAGGAGCTGGAAAGTCGTCCTTAGTAGATGAAATAATAAGAAGATTTCTTGATATTTATCCTCAGCTATCCATTGGAATAGTTTCTGTTGATCCTTCGAAAAGGAAAAGTGGTGGTGCATTATTAGGTGACAGAATCAGGATGAATTCTATTAATCATCCCAATATTTATATGCGTTCTTTGGCTACACGTCAACAAAACTTAGCATTATCGGAACATGTTAAGGATGCAGTTGATATTCTCAAATATGCTGATTATGATATTATTCTTTTAGAATCATCAGGTATAGGACAGTCCGATACTGAGATTATAGATCAAAGTGATGTTTATTTCTATGTTATGACTCCAGATTATGGAGCCGCATCTCAACTTGAGAAAATCGCCATGCTCGATTATGCTGATATCATAGCTTTAAATAAATTCGACAAGCAAGGTGCATTGGATGCATTGAGAGATGTAAAGAAACAATATCAGCGCAATAATACCTTATTTGAAACACCTGTTGAGCAAATGCCTGTATATGGAACCATTGCTTCCCAATATAATAATGAAGGTGTTAATATTCTTTTTGAAGAACTTACCAAAACCATAAGTAAAAAAACAGGATACAAGTTCCCAAAGGCAAATGAAGCTCTAAAAATAAGTCATAACAATCAGCAGATTGTTCCTCCGGGAAAAGTGAGGTATTTATCAGAAATTGCGGATACAGTTCGAAATTACAATAAATATATTGATGAAAAAGCTCAAATAGCTAATAGACTTCAGGCTTTTGTAATTTCAGAATCTGAATTCAAAAATGAACAAATCTCCAAAAGGATACAAGATCTCAAGGATGAACTTGGAAAAGATAACTTACACATAATTGAAAACTGGAAAGATAAGAAACAAAGATACCAAGATGAGTTTTATGTATACCAGGATAGAGGAAAAGATATTAAAGTTGAAACACATGTGCAGAGCTTATCTCATTCAAAAATTCCTAAGATTGCACTTCCAAAATACAATTCTTGGGGAGATATTTTAAAATGGAATTTAAAAGAAAATGTACCGGGTGAATTTCCATATGCGGCAGGCGTATTCCCTTTCAAGCGTGAATCGGAAGATCCAACACGTATGTTTGCCGGCGAAGGTGGACCCGAAAGAACCAATAAAAGGTTTCACTACTTATCAGCAGGTCATAAAGCTACACGCTTATCAACAGCTTATGATTCTGTAACTTTGTATGGTGCCGATCCTGGATTACGACCTGATATTTTTGGAAAGGTTGGTAATTCGGGTGTTTCTGTAGCATGTTTGGATGATGCAAAAAAACTTTATTCTGGTTTTGACTTAATTGATCCTTCCACTTCTGTTTCTATGACCATTAATGGACCTGCCCCTATCATGGTTGGCTATTTCTTTAATGCAGCCATTGATCAAAACTGTGAAAAATACATTATAGAAAATGGACTCGAAGAAAAAGTCAAAAAACAAATTGAGAAAATTTACAAAGAAAAAGGAATTAAACTTCCTCAATATCAGGGTAAAGTTCCTAAGTCAAACAATGGATTAGGATTATTACTTTTAGGTGTTACTGGCGATCAGGTTTTACCTGCTGATGTTTATGAAAAAATAAAAGAAGAAACCATTTGCAGAGTTAGAGGAACCATACAAGCAGATATTTTAAAAGAAGATCAGGCTCAAAATACCTGTATATTTTCGACTGATTTTGCATTGAAAATGATGGGTGACATTCAGGAATATTTCATTGATCACAATGTAAGAAACTTTTATTCGGTTTCTATCTCAGGATATCACATTGCAGAAGCTGGTGCTAATCCAATAACTCAGTTGGCCTTTACGCTAGCTAATGGATTTACATTTGTAGAATATTATCTCTCGCGTGGAATGCACATTGATGACTTTGCTCCCCGTTTATCCTTTTTCTTTTCGAACGGACTTGACCCTGAATATTCAGTAATTGGAAGAGTTGCAAGGCTCATCTGGGCTAAAGCCATGAAATATAAATACAAGGGCAATGCCTTGTCTCAGAAGCTAAAATATCATATTCAAACCTCAGGAAGATCTCTGCACTCGCAGGAAATTGAGTTTAATGATATTAGAACTACCTTGCAGGCACTTTCAGGAATTTACGATAATTGTAATTCGCTTCACACCAATGCTTATGATGAGGCCATCACTACGCCTACCGAAGAATCTGTTCGGCGCGCCATGGCTATCCAAATGATCATTAATCATGAGTATGGTCTAGCCAAAAACCAAAATCCTTTGCAAGGTTCTTTCATTATTGATGAATTAACAGATCTTGTTGAAGAAGCGGTTTTAAGCGAATTTGACAGACTAACAGACCGTGGTGGTGTATTGGGCGCGATGGAATCGATGTACCAGAGAGGTAAAATACAAGATGAATCTCTCTATTATGAATCCTTAAAACATAGTGGTGAATTACCCATAATGGGTGTAAACACCTTCTTATCTTCTAAAGGATCTCCGACAATTGTTCCCAAAGAAGTAATTAGAGCCACTGATGAAGAAAAGAATTACCAAATTGAGAATATAGAAAAAGTACAAAAACTTAACGAAGGAATCTCGGATAAAATCCTTTTAGAACTGAAACAAGCTGTTCTTGATAATAAGAATACTTTTGAGTATCTTATGAAAGCAGCTAAACATTGCTCCATCGGTCAAATTACAAACGCTTTGTACGAAGTTGGTGGGCAATACAGAAGAAATATGTAATAATTTAGAAAAGAAATAACTAATAATCCTCTTAAAATTTGACGTATGAATTACAAAACAGATTATTCAGCCGACAACCTGATCTTGGTAATTAACCCAAGAGCTCCTTTTACAAAAATTGGTGTTTATAATAATAAAAATCTGGTTTTTTTAAAGAAAATTAAGCATTCAGAAGATGA
>PKTC01000125.1 GCA_002869305.1 Marinilabiliales bacterium | reverse complement strand
TTCTATCAATATCTATTGAGGTAATTGTTGTAATTAGATTATTCCATATTCTTAAATCACATAAACTGTTACTTAAAAGTATATCTTTTTACAGCATGTATTGCCTCGGATTATTAATCAAAAACCGAGCATATTATGTTAATTAACAAAGAAATAAGAGAAGAGCTTGACGACATTTTTTATGTTCTAAAGCTGAAAAATAAATCATCCGTATTATCACTTGATAAAAAAGTTAAAATAGAACAAATTCTATCTTATTTGGAGATTGTTCATGCTGAAATTCGCAAATCTTCTAAAAAGAAAAAGCTAGTATTAATAGACAGTGCTGCAGGCAACTGTTACCTAAGTTATCTGATTTATTATTTCTATCAAAAAATTGATCAGAGAAACATTGAAATTCATTGTGTTGATTACAATAAAAAGCTAATGGATAATAATAGGGCTTTAGCAAAAAAAATGGGATTTACTCAAATGAACTTCTATGCATCCGACATCAATGAATTTACTCTGAACAAACAAGTTGATATGGTTTATTCATTGCACGCTTGTGATACTGCAACCGACAAAACCATGTATCTGGGTGTTAGAACCAACGCAAGAATTATTCTTTCAGTTGCCTGCTGTCAAAACTCCTTGAGTTTAAAATCCAGTGCACTTAAATCTGTAATTCGATACAAATCGTTTAGAGATAAAACAGTGATGATGATAGCAGATTCGTTAAGAGCCATGTTATTGGAAAAAACAGGTTATAAGGTTGACATATTTGATTTTGTATCGTCTCGTTATACCGAAAAAAACACTATGGTTCGAGCCATTAAGAAAGGCTTTAGAAGAACTATCAATCCGGATGAAGAATATGAGAAGGTAAGTACTGAATTTAGAATTAAGCCTTACCTGGAAGAACTTTTAGCTGATGCAATCTAATGAATTGCATCAGTTTTACACAAGTTTGGGTAAATAAACATTTTTCAAACAGCTTGAGCAGCAAATCAATTTGATACTAATTATGTTTTTATCCTGACACTGGTGATAATGAATGAAATCTTATTGTTAAAAAAACAATCATTAGACATTTTTTTTAGAGGAGATGTTATTCACAATATAAATCGACGTTTTGTTTATACTCCGTCTCATTCTTACAGGCAGTTTACAATTCTGTGAGTTTTATTTATCTTTACGCTAATTGTATCTTATTTAGAATGGAAATATTATTTGTTATAGGTATAGCACAGGCGATTTTCTTTTCTTATCTCTTGCTAATAAAAAAGGGAAACAAACCAGCCAATCGCTTGCTTGCCTTTTTATTAGTTTCTATTAGTTTTTCATTGCTTCTTCAGTATCTTTATGTAACAAACCATATTGAACAGGCACCTCATTTAATTGGCCTTGATTCTACTTTTCCTTTTATTTACGCGCCATTAATATTCCTTTATGCCAAATTCGTAACTTCACAAAAGTCAACCTTCAAAATTACAGATAGTATACACCTTATTCCGTTTACAGTATTTCTTGTCTATATCTTTTTAAGTTTTTATTTGAAAAGTGGATCTTATAAATATGAATATCTACAAAATTTATTTAAGGGGAATGTTCCACTGGATTTAACTATTGTAAACTATTTAAAAATTATCCAGGCGGTTATATATGTGATTTTAACTCTCAAAGTAATCATTACACATCAAAATAGAATAAAACATATCTTCTCAAACCTTGAGAAAAAAACACTTACCTGGTTAAAAATACTAACGATTAGCATTGCAGGAGTTTATTTTATTCAGTTCATTGTCTTACTTTTAATTTCGTTTAAGCTGGATTGGCATTTTCAGGAGATTAGTCTATTGGCCAATGTATCGGAAGTTCTTTTTGTTTACATTCTGGCATTCTTCGGAATTATGCAACCCCAGATTTATAAAACTAATGATCAAATCTCGACAAATAAAGTAGATATTAAATCAATACTAAATAAACCTGAAGAAAAGTCAATTACTATAAAACAAAAATATGCTGGTTCACCTCTATCAACCAAAGCCAGTAAAGAAATGTTCCTGAAGCTAAAAGCTTTTATGGAAAAAGAAAAACCTTATCTTGAAAGCCAGATAACAATACATCAGATAGCAGAAAAAATCGGGGTTAATACCAAATATTTATCTCAGGTAATCAATGAACATGTAGACCTTAACTTTTTCAACTTTATCAATCAATATCGTATTGAGGAAGTAAAACAAAAGTTAACCAATGAAAAATATAGTCACCTTTCCATATTAGGAATTGCGCTCGATTGTGGTTTCAATTCAAAATCATCATTTAATAGCGTTTTTAAGAAGCTTACTGGACAGACTCCATCTTCTTATGTTTCATGCACTTCTTAAAGTTGTACTTCTAAACTAAGTCCTACATCCTGAAGTTGGACGATGCATGTTTGTATCCAATATACTTTTACATCGAAAAACGAATTCACAATTTTTAAAACAATGTAAAATTAATTGAAAAAATCGAAGTTGTACGGAGTCGAAGGGATGATAGGATGATTAAAAGAAT
>PKTC01000046.1 GCA_002869305.1 Marinilabiliales bacterium | reverse complement strand
TGAATTTAAAGCTCCCGAAGTTAAAATTGACCAAAAGGTATTTGATCAGATTGCAAGATATAACATGAAACTTAAGGTCGATTTTCTACTCCTATCTAATGGAATGGAGCATTTTTGTTGTAAAATAGATTATCAAGAAAACAGCTATTTGTTTCTGAAAGAAACTCCGGAATATGCTCAGATAATTTAGGGAGAATCAGTTTCCCTTGTTAATCAACTGAAACATAAACTCATCCTTTTTCACTTTTGGAAAAATAAGCCAATCGCGTTTTGTTCCAATTAACTGAAAACCTTTGCTCTGAAACAAACTTAAGCTATCAGTGTTATCTTCAGTAATATTGCAGTATAACTGATGCAACTGTAGAGTATAAAAACTGTAGTTAATCAAAGTGTCTAAAGCATCAGAAGCATAACCTTTTTTTCGATCTTCCGATTTGGCTATTAAAATTCCAATACCCGCCCTTTTATGAATTGGATCAAAATCAAATAAATCGATGGTGCCAATTATTTTATTTTTTTTCTCATCTGTCTTTTCAATCATCAAGCGAAGTTGCTTTAGCTGAAAAATATCCTGATGAGAATTTTCAATAAATTGCCTAATAACATGTCGAGAAAAAGGAGTAAAGGTGTTACTTAGTTGCCAAATAGAACTATCATTTTCCAATTGATATATGAGTTCAACATCGTCGGGTTCAATTGCTCTAAGCTGTGTTAATTTTCCTGTCAGAATATTTTCTTGAATCTTTCTCAAAACAATAACTTATCTTAATGTTGAGGTATTTAGCTCAAGCATTACAATGTCTTCCTGGCCAAAACCATTTTGATCATACTTTGAAATATACGCTTTTTTTCCATTATTTAAAGGAAAATAGAAAAGATTATCGTCTGTGGAGTTTACAGGATATCCCATGTTAACAGGTTTGGCCCACACATTTCCATCAATATTTTCTGTATAAAATACATCGAATCCACCCATATTGTAATGTCCTTGAGAGCTAAAGTATAAGGTTTTTCCGTCTTCACAAATAATTGGAGTTTCTTCATTAAACGCAGTATTGACTTCTCTGCCAAGATTTATTGCTACACCCCAGTCATTTTCTTTTTCATCAAACTTACTCTTATAAATGTCTAAACCACCATAGCCTCCTTTACGATCGCTAACAAAATAGATGGTTTTACCATCAGCTGATAAGGATGCAAAAGTTTCATGATACCTTGAGTTGATGTTTTTATTCAATTTTTGTGGTGCGGTCCATCTATCATTTTCTAATCTACTTAAGTAAATATCACTGTTAAATTCATCATCAAGATATAAAATGAGAGTTTTCCCATCTGCTGATAAAAAGCAAGTATAAAAATTTCCGTCTGATTTAAGATCCGGAGTAATATTCACAGGAGTTGTCCACTGTTCACCTTCTTTCTTTGAATAAAATATTGCATCGTAAAATTTAAGTCGTGAGAGATAAACCATCGACTTCTCATCGGCAGAAATAACAGGTCTTATGTTGGAATATTCATTATTTATTTTGTTCCCAACATTAATCTCAGTGACTTGTAGCGGCGCGTTTATAAGGTTTTTAGCCGCATTGCATGATTGTATTTGCTTATAAACATAATCTATATTATAATTTTTTTCAGCAGACACTAAATCCTCAAATTTTTTAAAAGTATCAATGGCCTTATCAAGCTCATTATTCGTTTGATAAGCACAGGCTAAGTAAAAAAGTGTTCTGTAGGGAGCTTTAGTTTCTTTAAACGATCCTTCTTTAATTGATTTAGAAACATCTTTGCAAGCGTCTTCCAAATAAGGAATGGCATTTAGTTTTTGACCTGGTATTTGCAAATAGCACTCTCCAATTCGGTGCTGAATATAAGCATTGTCAATACCACTGTTGTATAAATCTAAATACAATACAAGTGCTTCATCATAGTCTTCATAAAGAATATAGAATTCAGCTTCATGAAATGTTTCCTTTAATCTATCATTATTTTGCGAAAAGGATACAAAATTCATATAAATAATGATGACAACAGTAAGTAAAAATCGTCCCATAAGATGATAAAGGTATTAGATGATTTTGGATCACAATTTACTTACAATTAATAAAAAATGCCAATTTTAAATCTTAATTATAACTGATTTTTTTTGTTTCTATTATTCTGTCTACGATTGAAATAAATAATAATTATTCCTAAAAGTAATCCACTTAAAGCAGCTATAATTATTAACCAGGTATTTTTGCCTTCTTCGCTGTCTTTCAGAGTAATAGATTCTTTCGATATGACTGTTTGCTCTTGCTGTGATGCTTTTGAAGAAATAATTAATCCTTCGATTAAGGCATATATATGCTGTAATTCTTCAGCAGTATATATTCCCGAATTTTCAAGTTGTTTTTTCAAGTCATCAATTGAAACGATATCTAAAGCAGATGTATTCATATTGGCAAGAATATTTGCAATATCAACTGATAATATGCCATTTAAACTGGCAAGCAAATTCGTTACTGATTCATCAGATTGTTTTAAATAATTCTCAAGCAGAATAAGAATATCCCTGTGGTTGTAATTTTTAGAATTAGCTTTAATTTCTAAATGTTGAATAAGAGCTAGTTTGTCTGTAAATTCGATATTATTTGTCTTAACTGAATCTAAAACAAAATGGAGATCTCCACTGGCAATATTCAGTAAACTATTAATGAACTCAGGCATAGGTTCACTAGAATTAATTGCTAAGGCAATAATTAAAGCCTCTGTTTGTTCTTTAGATAATCCTAAAGCGGCAGCTTTAGCATATATAAGAGTAATTAATTCGTCTGCTGAAATTGAAGATATAATGTCTTTATTTGAAGTCAAGCCTTTAAAACCCTCTGTATTAAATTTATTAACCTCAATTATTACGCCTGCAAGCTCTTTACTAATGGGTTTATGAGATATAATAACTTCTTCATTCTTAACATTTTTGTGCTTATCAACTAATGTAAAGTTGAGCTTAGATTTATCAGCTTTTGGTTCAAACTCATAAACGAAGCTTTCTTTTTTAACGTCGAATGTTTCTGTATTAATCAGTTGATCATCTACATAAGTTTTAACAAATAACTTAGATCCTCTTTCAACAGATAGTTTAATTTTAACAACTTTATCACCATTTGCACCTAGACTAACGATTTTATCTGCGATACTAAGTTCTGCCTCGGTATCCTTAGGTAAATATGAAACGGTTACTTCTTCACTTTTAATATTATTGTTTTTATCAATAAGTTTGAATCTGATTTTGCTTTCACCAATTAATGGCTGGTATTCATAGATAAAGTCTTCTTTTTTGATATCAAATTCTTCCGTATTGATTAATTGATCCTTGTAAAATGTGCTTACAATTAACCTGTTTCCTTTTTGCAATTATAATTTAATCTTAATGTTCTCCTGATCTGTTTTATAAAGGTTTGTATCCAGGATTATTTGAGGAACTGTATCTTTTATTGCTAGTAGGTCAGAGTCATCAGAAGCTAGGTTAAAAATTTCTTTTATATCATACTTAGTTGATATAAAAAATTGATTTTCATCGTCATCTAAAGCGCTCTCATAAACGAGATGATTTATTCCTAATGGTGTTTGATATTGATATGTTACATTTTCATCAGGTTGTAAGATAGCTATCGTGTCTTGTTTGTTTTTGTCTACAATATTAATTCTAAAATCTTCTTTATTTCTATCCTGTTTATTATCTAATGATAAAACACCTTCAACTAATATATTATCATATTCTGGTATATTAAATAGTTGGTAATGATAAATATCCTGACCTCCGTAACCTTGCTGTGAAAACTGCGAAGAATATGCAAAACTTCCGCGTTCAAAAGGAACAAAGAAAATGTCATCATCGGTTGTATTGATTGGATAACCAATATTAATAGGATCTGACCATTCTCCATTTTCATTTTTTTCTGAATAATACATATCGTAACCACCCATGCCTTGATGGCCTTCAGAACTGAAGAAAAGACGTTTTCCATCGGGAGTAAGAAATGGGGTGTTTTCGTTCCATCGGGTATTGATTAAACCTCCAAGGTTTACTGCTTCACTCCAGGTTGTATCCGTTTCCCTTTCAGACATATAAATATCTAAATCGCCATAACCATTTTCACGATTACTTACAAAATAAAGTTGATTATTATCCGGAGAAAGTGATGCATGTGATTCCCAGAATTTAGTATTAATATTTTCTCCTAATTTCTTAACACGAGTCCAAAACCCATTTTTCAAATAGCTTACATATATATTTCCATCGAAATTGTCATCCCTATAAATATATAGTTCATCACCATGATATGATAAGCCTGTGGATGCGCTATTATCGTCAATGCCCAGTTGTCCCATAATATTTATCGGATAATTCCACTTTCCAAGGCTATCTTTCTTTGCATAAAAAATTGCATCATAAAATTGCAGAGATGCTGTAAAAACCAGAGTAGACCCATCTCCAGAAATAACCGCATTAAATTCATTGAATCGGGTGTTAATTTTGCTTCCAACGTTTCTTGCAATAAAACTTATAGGTTCGTACTGAAACTGAATAGCATTGCGGCAAGCATCGAATTGACGTTGAATATAATCTGTGTCGTAAATATCTTTATTAGCAACTTTTTGAGTGCGTGTAATCTTATTTTGAAATCCAGAATAGGCATCAATAGCCTCATTGATTTGGTTATTAACCAGGTATGCATTACCTAAATAAAACAAAGCATCAACGGGTGCTAATTTTTCGGTATAGCTATTATTCTTATAATTAAAAGTAGTTCTCTTAATTGCATTTTCTAAGTAAGGAATTGATTTTTCTTTTTGACCTGGTATATGTAAATAACAAAAGCCAATTTTATACATCACATTGTAATTTAAGGAATCAGCTTCTAGAACTCTCAAAAATAGGGGTAAAGCTTCCTGGTAATCTTCGTAAAAAAACCACGAATCAGCATCCAGAAACAATTCCTCTAGCTCATAATATTCTTGTGAGTTTATTTGAGATATAAAAAAAATGCTCAGAAATGTGAGTATAATTATTCTTTTCATAAAGTCCTTATTTTCAAACACACGAAATTAGATAAAATTAATGAAAATTTCGCGTATAGCCTTATAAACTTTAGCAAAATTATTTAAGCTTAATTAAATATGTGACAAAGCTTTAAAAAGTATAGATTAATTTTCGGATTGACTATCCTGAGATAATTCTACCTCTTCCTCATCTAAAGGAATACTTTCTCTTTCAAATATTTGTATGCGATAAATGTCATTGTCTCCATAACCGGTTTCTTTATACTTGGAATAGTAGGCAATATCTCCATTATGAAGTGGGAAAAAGAATACATCATCATCTGTTGTATTAAAAGGTAAGCCAATATTTTCAGGTTTAGTCCAACTATCTCCTGATTTTTTTGAAGTAAAAATATCAAAACCACCTATGTTAAAGTGACCTTGAGATGAAAAATAAAGTGTCTTTCCACTTTCAGTTATGAAAGGAGTAGTTTCATCAAACACTGTATTTATTATAGGACCAAGGTTTTCAGCAGGACCCCAATCTCCTTCTTTGTTTCTCCTCGATTTATAAATATCAAAACCTCCAACACCGCCCTCCATATTGCTTACAAAGTATAAAGTTAATCCATCATCAGATACACATGCATGAATTTCAGCAGCATTTGTATTTATATTGTTGTTTAATTTTTCGGGTTCGCTCCATATACCGTTATTATACCTGCTAATGTAAATATTAAAATCATCATTGTCATTTCGTGAAAGATATAAAGAGTTGCCGTCTTTTGTTAAGTATACTGGTTTTATTGGGTTGTCGGATTGAAAATCAAGAGAAATGTTCCTGGCAGGCAGCCAATATCCATCACGCTTCTTGGAGGCGAATACTCCATCGTAGAATCTTAGTTCACTTACAAAAACTATGGTTTCTTCATCTTCTGAAACCAATGGATTAACATTGTTGAAGCTAGAATTAATATTCTTCCCCAAGTTTGATTCTATAATACTTGTAGGTATTCTTGATAATTCCAATGCATTTTCACAAGCAGTAATTTCAGCATTAACAACTCTATTTTGTTGTTCATCGTTCGGATCAAGTAATTCCTTATATTTTTTAAATGTCATGATTGCATCTTGCAATCTGTTACTTACTCGGTATGCTATTCCTAAATATAAATATGTTTCTATAGGAGCTACTCTTTCGTTATAATTACCAACACTGTAATCAACCGATACATTAGCGGTTGCCTCTTCAAGGTAAAGTATCGCATTGTCTTTTTGATTCGGAATATGCAGATAGCAAAGTCCGATTCGATGTTTTATATTGGCGTCTCTTCTTCCTGCATCATATAATTCAAGAAAGTATGGTAAGGCTTCTCGATATTCTTCGTAAATGAGAGAAAATTCCCCATTAATATAAGCTCGTTTTAAATCTTTTTTTGTTTGAGATTGAGCAAATGAGGAAAAAATTAATATACCTATAAGGGCAATTAAAAATCGTTTCATAGTGGTTTTGATTATTACACGTATAAACAAATGTAATAAAATTTCTAAGAAAACCCGAACTATTTAAAAAACAAAACACCAGTTTGTTACTGGTGTTTTTAGTGCATATTATATGTTTCTTTTTATATCAAAATCTTCCAAATAATCTGATATTCGTTTTAAGAACATACCTCCTAATGCGCCATCAACAACTCGGTGATCATATGCAAGAGATAAGATCATTTTATATCGTATAGCAATAGCATCTCCCGTTGGAGTTTCAATTACTGCTGGTTTCTTTTCAATAGCTCCAACACCTAAGATTGCAACTTGTGGTTGATTGATGATTGGAGTTCCTGTTGTATTTCCAAATGTCCCAAAGTTGGTAATGGTAAACGTTCCTCCCTGGATTTCATCAGGTTTTAATTTATTATCACGTGCTCTTGTGGCAAGATCATTTACTCCAGCAGCCAAACCTATCAAATTCAGTCGATCAGCATTTTTAATTACTGGAACAATTAAATTACCTGAAGGAAGAGCAGCTGCTAAACCAACATTAATATTTTTCTTTTTGATTATTTTATTTTCATCTACAGAAACATTTATCATTGGAAAATCTTTTAAGGCTTTTACTGTAGCTTCAATAAAAATAGGAGTAAAAGTAAGTTTGATGCCTTCTTTATCAAGAATTCGATCTTTGTTTTTATTTCTCCAGTTTACCATGTTTGTAACATCAGTTTCAATAAAAGATGTAACATGTGGAGATGTTTGTTTAGACTGAACCATGTGTTCTGCAATTAATTTACGCATACGGTCCATTTCAACTATTTCATATTCTCCACCTGAATAAATTGCTTCTTTATTTATTTCTGGTTTTGGTAATTTTGGAGTAGTTTGTTTTTCTGGTTCTTGAGACAATGCTGCAGGGTCAACTCCCGAGCTGGTCCTTGTATTAATGTAGTTTACTATGTCACTTTTGGTTATTCTTCCAGTATTTCCACTTCCATTTAGTTTATCTAGTTCTTCTAAAGAAACATTTTCTTTTTGAGCAATATTTCTAACTAGTGGTGATAGGAATTTTCCACCTGGAGTTTTTGAGCTTGATAAAATTTCTTTAGAATTATCGGTTTCTTTTGTATCTAAGAATTCTGTTCCGGGAATTTTTTCTTGTACAGATATGCTCTCCTTTTTTTCTTCTTTCTTAACTTCGACTGTTTCATTTGAATCCGAGCCATTTGTACTTAAAATTGCAATGGTATCACCTACCTTAGGAATATCATCCTCACTAAAAAGAAGCTTTTCAATTACTCCATCCTCAGGAGCAGGGATTTCAGAATCAACTTTATCAGTAGCCACCTCAACCAACGATTGATCTTCTTCAACTTTATCGCCAACACTTACTAACCATTTTGTGATAGTTGCTTCGATAATTCCTTCACCCATTGCAGGTAAGAGTATTTCAATTTTAGCCATTGTAATTTATTTTCTTTGTTTTAAACTTTATTAATAATGGTTTTAACGACCAATTTGTTTAAAACCTTTCAGGAGTATTTTAAGATCGTTCCAAACTATATAGTTTTTAGCATAAGCTAAATTCGAGTTTTGTACAAAAGAATTTGATAATTCTTTTTTTGATCGTGCATCGAGTGGAGTTAAGATTCCCTTTTTTATTACGGGGAGATTTTCAATATTAACCTCACTTTTTACATTATATCCTATCCAGGTTTTAAATCCTAACAAAACATGAACAGAATTGTTTATTAATTTGAATGGTATTTTAAAGAAAAGCAATAATAATGGACTTAATATGAGGATTAATAATGAAGCGATTATATCAAAAAATCTTTTGTTTCTAATGTTTTTAGTATTGGTAATGGAATTGAATTCTATGGTATATAATTCCCCAACTGTTTCAATGGAGTTACTTCCAATAATTGATAAAGTGTCTGGTTGAGCAATTTTGTAATCAAGATTTAAACTTGATAAACTAAGCATGGTTGAGATAATATGATTTGAAGGGATATCTTTTGCACAAAAAACAAGCTCGTCTATTTTATGTATTTTAACTATTTCATCGAGTTGATTTACGGTTCCTATATGGTAATCTTTTTTTAATTCTTCTGTTGGTGCTACCTTACCTATTATTAATGGTTTAAACTCTGCATCCGCAATAATATCCTCAATCCGCTTTATTTCCTCTTGTAATCCAATAATAATAATTCTGAGTTTTCGATTAGGTTTAAATTTTTGAGGGAAGAATTTTATTGGATGAACTATCAATCGATTTAGATAACTTAAAATAAATGAAAAGAAAGCACCTGAAATGATTAAGACTCTAGAGAATCGAAAACTTTCAGGCAGTAGAGCATAGATTGCAAGAATTATAAAAGTTCCAATTCCAATGCCTTTTAATAGGTTTAAGATTTTAATTTGTTTTGAATATCCATTATTAAACCAAATCCCAATTAGCCAGAGTGCAATATATGATGGTACTGCATATTTCATGAATTCTTCAGGATACTGACCGTTTCCATGAAATTTGTAATTTTCCCAGAAAGGTTCTATTAAATAGTAGGTGATAAAAATTAAACTAAAATCAAGTACTGGAAGAAAAGCATTTTTCAAAAATCGAGACAAAACAGCCAAGAATGCACGAAAATATATTGCAGTATTAATTAGAATAGAAAATGCTTTAGCATTTTTATTGGAAAAATGTTTTTGAGCAAATATGATCATAGCTCGATAGAAAACATAAACGTAATTTAAGCTTCCTTTTTTTGTACTTTCTCCCTTATAATGAATGATTGTTGTTTCGGGGTAATAATAGTTTTTGTAACCAGCTTTTATAACTCTGTAAGATAAGTCTATATCCTCGCCATACATAAAATAAGCTTCGTCAAGACTCCCGGTTTTATTCAGAGTATCTTTTCTCAGAAACATAAACGCACCAGGTAATATTTCAATCTCATTAATTTTGTCTTCGTTTAAATGACCTAAATAATAGCGGGCAAATTTTTTTGATTTTGGAAATAATCTTGTTAATCCGAATATTTTATAAAAAGCTACCATGGGAGTTGGTAAAGCTCTTTTTGATTCTGGCAAGAAGTTCCCTTTGCCATCAATCATTCTAACCGTTAATCCTCCAGCAACAGGAGTGTTCTCCATAAAATGGATGCACTTTTAAAAACAATCCTCTTCAACTACAGTATCGGGGTTAAGAAGTAATATAAATTCTCCTTTAGAAATAGTGATTGCCTGATTGTTTGCAAAACTAAATCCATAGTTCTTTTTGTTTTCAATTAGATAAACTTCTGGAAATCGTTCTTTAACCATTTGGCAAGAACCATCTACAGAGTTATTATCAACAACAAAGACTTCAAACTGAATATTCGTGGTAGCATTAAAAACAGAAATTAAACATTGTTCCAAAAAATGTTTAACATTATAATTAACTATAATGATTGAAAGTTTCGTCATACCTGTTTATTAAATACAAATATAACGAAATGTAATAAGTCTTGTTTTAATATGAAATAAAAAAAGGACTGTTTCCAGTCCCTTTTGAGTTTATTGAATTTCCATTTCTTCTTTTATTGCTTTTGCTAAACGTTTAACCCCTTCGGTTGTTTTATCGGTAGGCATAAACGAGAAGTTAATTCGCATGGTGTTTTTGCCACTTCCGTCGCAATGAAAAACACTTCCTAAAACAAAAGCAACATTATTTTCAATAGCTTTTTGGAACAAGTTTTCAGCGTCCATTCCTTCAGGTAAACTTAAGAATAAGAAAAGTCCACCTTCTGGTTCTGTCCATTTTACTCCCGCCGGCATATAATCCCGAAATGCTTGAAGCATATTATCACGTTTTGCATGATATTGCTTAATGATTTCTTTCAGGTTAGTATCAAAATACCCTTTTTCGATGTATTTATGAACAATTTTCTGATTTAGAGTTGGGGTACATAAATCGGTAGATTGTTTAGCTGTAACAAATTTATCAACGATGGCTTCGTGCGCTACAACCCAACCAATTCTAAATCCAGGCACAAATATTTTTGAAAAGGTTCCTAACAAAATTACCTGCCCTGTTCCATCTAATTGGAAAATAGTTTTTTGTGCTTTTCCTTCGAATCGAATTTCTCTATAAGGACTATCTTCAACAATTAAGACATCATATTTTTTTGCAATTTCAATAATTTCCATTCGGCGTGATTCTGGCATGGTAATACCTGCAGGATTCTGAAAATCAGGAATTATGTAAATGAATTTTGGTTTTATTCCCTGCAATTTAAGTTCAGCCAATTTCTCATCTA
This sequence comes from Marinilabiliales bacterium, assembly GCA_002869305.1. GTDB lineage: Bacteria > Bacteroidota > Bacteroidia > Bacteroidales > UBA12077 > UBA12077. The sequence continues at coordinate 5,047 of PKTC01000046.1, read as the reverse complement.
ATAAATCGGCACGCATTCCATGTTCGTCGAACTTAATACCTATCATTTCGGCACCATATGAATTAAAAGCGCCTAATCCTCCTAAATACGAAGGAAGACCACAAATTACTTTATCGCCTCGATTAATGAAAATCTTAGCTAATAAGTCCAATCCCTGTTGCGATGAGGTTGTAATTACAAGGTTTTTTAATTCAATATCCATGCCCTGAGCATTATAACGGTCTACCATAATTTGACGTAACTCTGTAACACCTTCGGTTGCTCCATATTGCAGTGCAGATTGCCCGTCATTATCTAAAATATCTGCTGTAATTTCTTTTAAATGTTGAACAGGAAATGATTCAGGTGCTGGCAATCCACCTGCGAAAGAAATCACTTCAGGTCGTTGAGTTAGTTTAAGAAGTTCTCGGATTACCGATTTCTTCATCCCTTTAATATTTGTTGAGTAAATTTGTTCTAGATCACTTATCATTATTGTTTTCCTCCCAATTTGAAATTTTAATTTGTTTTGCAAGAAGTTGATGCGAAATTGCGAAAAGCATGTCTCAAATACAAAAAAAGGAAGGTGTTGTACAATACATTATTATTTAGATTTTAATTGACTATACAGATACAATATCACATTGCATAAAAAGGCTAATTTGAACCTGTTTTGCGACGAAGTCTTATTAAAGATAAATTACCGAAGCTGAGATATCAGATGCGATAATTGAATTTAAAATTGCGTTGAAGTATTATGGCCATATATTCAAGATGATAATAAAATGCTTCATTGTCATTTTAGTTGAATTACTTGTTGAATTAATCGTGAAGATCAAAAAAATTAGTGATCATTTTTCTCTAATTACATAAACTGCACATGCAAAGGAAAAGCAGATAATATATATATATAGAGTGATTATAAGGTCCAAATTACAAAATCAATTTCGATGACAGATTTATGAAGTTCAAAAATTCATGTAACAAGTCGTATTATTTTGCCATATTCAGTTCATATTCTGATTATCTCGGATTTTTTTTGAACATTATTCGAATTCATTTAAAAATATAATTACCTTCGTACTTGTAAGTAAAGTTAAACAGAGTTTAGCTATTATTTATTAGTTTGTTGTTGTTAGGAGGCTGAAAAGCCTCCTTTTTTATACAAGATTTTTTATTTAATAAACAAAAGAGATAAATTTGTTATTTTGTAATATGTAATTTCGTTGATTTGCAATTAATTTTTATAGAATGTCAAAAGAAGGAAAGATATTAATAGTAGATGACCTTTCTACTCACCTTTTATTGCTACAAACCATTTTGCATGATGAAGGATACAAAACTGAAATAACAGATAATCCAAAAACTGTTATCGACTTTTTATTAAAGGACGAGTATCAGGTCGTTTTGCTTGATATAATGATGCCTGGGATGGATGGATTCCAGGTTCTTGAGAAGATACGATCAAACAATAAGCTATCCAATGTTAACGTGATTATTATATCAGCAAAAACTGATTCTTGGAGTATAAAAAACGCAATGGATAATGGTGCATTTGATTATATTACCAAACCAATAAATATAAAGGATGTAAGAAACAAGGTGAAATCTGCCATGATTCAAAGCTCCTTATAATTTAGGATTAGGGTTCAATGTTTTCAAATTGGAGGTTATAAACTAATAATCTCCAATTTTTTATTTAATTCCTAATTTCTTTTATTTGTAAATTATTTCGAAATTTTAAATTATTATTTTAAACTAAAATTAAATTTATGAAAAAAAGTTACTTATCATTATTTTTTCTCCTTTTATTACCATTTCTTCTGGAGGCTCAAGAGGAACCTGAGAAACTATCAGTAAACTTTAGCGGTTATGTAGGATATAGTTTTTTCTTTGACACATACGAATCTGCTACGACTCGTGATGGCTTAGTATATTTGTATCCTTTAGCTGAAAACTTAGATGTTAATGGCGATGATTTAAATAAAAACTTTCAGTCGCAAATGCTTTCAATTGAGTCTAGAGCAAGATTGACTGCTTCAGGTTTAACAGCTTTCGGTGCAAAATCCAAAGCGGTTATTGAAGGTGACTTTTTAGGAACAGGCCAGGATTATACACGTTTATTTAGATTGCGCCATGCTTTTGCACAGCTGGACTGGGAAAAAGGACAATTAATTATTGGTCAAACCTGGCATCCCTTATTTGTTACAGGTTGCTACCCAGGTGTCTTTTCATTTGGAGCAGGAGCTCCATTTAATCCGTTAAATCGTGCTCCCCAGATAAGGTATACCTTTATGCCTACATCTAATTTAGACTTTATGGGAGCACTACTAATGCATGGTGATTTTAGAAGCTCAGGACCTTCTGACGCACTGCAAAATTCAGGATTTCCTGATATGCAATTTCAGTTCCGTTTTCATAACGATTTTATATATACTGGGTTTACAGCAGGTTATAAAATATTACAACCTCGTACACAAATTGCTGCCACTAATACTAAAACAGAAGAAAAAATAGGAAGCTATAATCTACAATTATTTGCCAAAATTACTACCAAACCTGTTATTTTTAAGATTGAAGGTATTTACGGCGAAAATCTTTCACATTTAGTAATGATTGGAGGTTATGGAGCAGATGTTGATCCTTTTGCCCCTGGTAACGAAGATTATTCATATGTGAATTTGAGAACCTTAACTATGTGGTCAGAAATAGCAACTAATTTTGACAGCTTTAACGGAGGTTTATTCTTTGGATATTCTCAAAACCAAGGTGCTAGCGATGATTACTTTTCACTAGGTTATAGTAGGGGAGAAAACTTACATAGCATTATGAGAATTTCTCCACGTTTACAATATACTTCAGGAAAATTAACATTTATACTAGAACATATGTTAACGAGTGCAGTTTATGGAGAAACGTTTGATTCTAAAGGTAAAGTAGAAGATAAAGCAGATCCAACAATAAACCATAGAATTCAATTAGGAGCAAAATATTCATTCTAATTTATATGATTAAAATGGAAAGGAGAGCAAATTTGCTCTCCTTTTTTTTATCAAAATTGTTTTGTTTTATTGTATAGGTAATTCAATACAGTTAGCAACTACCATCTTACAAGCATTTGTGTTTCCTAGCTCACACGCTGTATGGAAGTCATCACAAGCTTCATCACTTTTAACTTGCTTTAAAAAAGTCATTCCTCTGTTGTAATATGCAAAAGGATTTTCGGGGTCAATTTCGATAACAATATTAAAATCCCTTATTGCTTGCTCGTATTCGTTTGTTTGATAATATAAATAACCTCTGTAAAGAAATACATTGGGATTATTATCATTAAGTTGAATGGCCTTTGAGTAATCATTTAGAGCAGCGTCAAATTCAAATAGCTTCTGATATGCAGCTCCTCTGTTTACATAAACTTTATTTTCAAAAAGTTTGTTATTATTTCCTTGCTCTAAATCTAGAGCGCGATTTAGATTCTCAATAGCATCTTCAAATTTACCCTTGTGTATTAGGATACTTCCCATTGTAAGATAAAAATCTGGATAATCTGAGTTTTGTTTAATTGCATCATCGATAAGTCTTCCTGCTGCTTTGTAATCTTCCATTAAAATTAAAAGATTTGCTTTGGCGTTAAGTCCAGGTGCAAAAGATGGCAAATAGTCAAGGGCTTCGTTATATTTCTCCATTGCTTCTTCGTACCTGTTTAATTTTACCAGATCATTACCAACACTTACAAGACCTTCTACATCAGCTTGTGCAAATAAATTAATACTTAGAATTGATACTAACGAAAAAAGTAACAGAATATGCTTCATTTTGCAGTTGTTTACTAGATGCTTTATGTGGTGAAAATAATAAATATTTTTCAATTATTTAAGCTTAAATAGAAGATTCAAATAAAGTTCTATTAACAATTGACCTTCCAAGTGTAATTTCATCTGCATATTCTAACTCGTCTCCAATAGCAACACCTCTGGCAAGAGTCGTAATCTTAACATCAAATCCTTTAAATTTTTTATAGAGATAGAAATTGGTTGTGTCACCTTCCATGGTAGTACTTAATGCTAGAATTAGCTCTTTTGCAATTCCCTGTTCTATTTTGTTGTGTAAGGAATCTATTTTTAAATCATTGGGTCCAATTCCATCCATAGGAGAGATGATTCCTCCTAACACATGATATATCCCATTGAATTGATGTGTGTTTTCTATTGACATTACATCGCGGGCATTCTCAACAACACATATAACTGATTCGTCTCTTGATTTATCACTACAAATATTACAAATATCAGTATCAGAAATAGTATTACAACTTTTACAATGTTTTATTTCATTTCGAAGTTTAATGATGGTTTCTCCAAAATGTGTGACATCTTCTTTATCCTGATTTAATAAGTGAAGCACTAGTCGTAAAGCTGTTTTTTTTCCAATACCAGGTAGCTTGGAAAATTCATCCACAGCACTTTCCAATAGTTTTGACGTAAAGCTTTGTATATTCATTAATTCTAATATTTTCTTTATTATTTGTGCTCAAAATTAATATCAAATAGAACGATTCGCAATTTTTTGTTAGGATTGTTTTTATTATCCTTGCAGTTATTGGTTTTAATTTTATAGAGATGTCGCCTTATCTAGTTATTTTTATCATTGTAATATACTTTCTGCTTCTTATTTCTATATCTTATTTTACAAGCAAAAATGCGAATAACGATACGTTTTTCCTTGGTAACAGAAAATCGCCGTGGTATATAGTTGCATTTGGTATGATAAGTGCTTCCCTTTCAGGAGTTACTTTTATTTCAGTGCCAGGATGGGTAGTAGATAGTAATTTTTCTTATATGCAAATGGTGTTGGGGTATTTATTGGGATATGCTATTATAGCCAATGTGCTCATGCCCATGTATTACAGATTAAATCTAACATCCATATATACGTATTTAGGACAAAGGTTTGGAAATTATTCATACAAAACTGGAGCCTCTTTTTTCTTATTATCAAGGATAATTGGGGCTTCTTTTAGATTATTTCTGGTAGCAAATGTGCTTCAAATTACAGTGTTCAATGCCTT
>PKTC01000135.1 GCA_002869305.1 Marinilabiliales bacterium | reverse complement strand
TTTCGAAAATTCTTATCTAATAGCCTGACAAATTTTAGCACTTCAATATTTTCAAATAATTCACCCTTAATCTGGTGTTGGGTTACATATTCTCTATTTAATTTAATTAAAAGATAATATAAAATAGACCTTAATAAATGATCGCTATCGTTTATTAATTGGTTAATTTCAGATTTTATTTCGATTACTTTCTCGAGATAATTTTCAAAATCTTTACTATTTAGTTTTAAATAAAAATGAGTGTTATAATTATGAAAATAATGAAAGCGGTACACAAATAAGTTGTCGTTAAAAAATCTTTCAATGAATTCTCCCTCAAACAATATTACATAAGCATCGGTTTCGGTTTCTGCATTCCATTCACGTCGACGGTTAGGAGGGAGGAACATCACCGTTCCATTACCATAGGGGATTTTTACATCATCTAATAAGAAGATTCCTCGACCTTTTGTTATAAAGAAAATTTCATAAAATGTTAAAATAAATGGACGCCTGTTTACTAAAAAATCTTTTGTTTCAGATACTTTAAGACAATCAATTAAAAGTTCCTTGCCATATTTGGTTTTATGAAATTTGAGCTTTTTCAAACAGTTTTTTTACCAAATATAAACTATTTTCTAAATGTATTAAGCCAGGTAAGCGCAGCTTTTCTTGTGGAGAAAATTTTACGTGTTGTTTTTTTGTCTTTAATAGAATCACTGAATAAAGAGGTATAAGCTGCTAATTTAGGTTTATCAACAACAAATGCTGACTTTATAGAGTTATATTTCTTTGTTGAAAGTTCTGCTGCGTGGGATATCATTCTTATTTCGGACACGGAAAAATCCACATTGATTTTTGTTAAATCGTATAGCAATAGTATGTCTGAAGGAAGATCATTTAGCTCGCTAAAATCCTTGAGGTAGTTTATGATTTCCTCAAATGTAACATTTTCAGTAATTTCTACCTCGAATATACCTTTTTCGAGAGAGTAAGTAATCATTAGAGTGTTAAATTAAAATCCTATCTAATTTAAGCAATTTTATGGTATGATTCAATAGCCATTATGGAAGACTTTTTATGAAATTAGTTTAGGCTTTCTAAAATATATCTAATGATCGGGTTAGGTTTAACCGGATGAACAAATGAATTGGTCTTGTATTTGGGTGGAAGCAAAATTTTTCGTTCAATCATTTCATCAATAACTGCTTTATATTTTAGAGAAGTTTTTCCAATTAATAAATTCATAATATGCTCATTATTATTATAATATTTCAGAATATCTTTGAATCCTTTTAGATATAGATGATCTTTTGTAAAGCCACCACCACGAAAAATTCGGGCTGTCATAAAAAAAGCCTGAGTTTCATTTAATAACTTAGTATCCATTAAATAATTGAAGGTTTGTTTGAAATCGTATCCTTGCAATAACTTTTCGATGGTTTTAACTCTCAGGGCAAGAATTTGTAAGCGGCTGATCGTTATATTTCCTGAAAGATATTCACTTAAAATAGCTAAACCTTCCTGTGCATGAGTATTTAGAGGTGTACCGAGCCTGAATATTTTTAGTGGTTGTAAACGCGAATTAATGGTAGTAAGCATGTGAACTCCAATTTCGTGTTCGGCAAGAGCTTTCAATGATTTCTCTGAGAAAAATGCATCTTTTCTAATGTAAAGCGTTTTTTTATTGTTAAGATTTAAAACTTTTGAAATGATTTTTTTAGAGATTTCAATTTTGCAATTAAATCCATATTTATCAATTTCGTATTTAAAGTAGTGATAAACATCGTTTGAAGTGAGGTTTAGTTCTTCTTTTTCGTCTACACTTAGAGAGGAGTGTAATATATATTCTGCATTTTTTATATCGTTTTTATCGGGTTCTCCAAAATAACGAAGTGAATTGTATAAGAATTTATCAGTACCTATTGAGGCAATAATATCAATTTTATCAGCATATGAATCGATCACATCCTGATAAAGTAATCTAATTGAAATATCAGAAATTTTCTCTACTGGGATATTATATAACTTCCTTTTAAACTCAAAAGGATTAATGGATAGCTGTTTGTATATGAATTCAGGATTTTCAGTGTATTTCCCTTTAATAAACTTTTTTCGGGAATGATCAATATTTACAGGATTTATTAAACTAATGATTTCAAAATCTTTGGCAATATTAAAAAGTTGAGTGTCAATTTTAATTAGGTCTTTGTCCAGTTCCGACGAAAGTAAATTATTTTTCTTTTTAACCGTTAAATTCGTTTTTTGCTTGGCAAAATATGCTGAAGTATTAATAATTGCCTTTTTAAATTGTTCTGTAAGTTCATCAATAACCAAAGGATATACTTCCCCGTTCTCTTCATTGCAATATACTTTTTTAATCTCAGTAGCAAGTACCAGCGTATTTTTGAGATTCTTTGTAATAAATTCTAAAAGATATCCTTTACCCTTAAAAATATCATTTTCCTCGGTAGTATTTTCTATCCCTGGAAGATCTATTTTTCGCAGCTCCTTTAACCAGTAATTAATAAACCCGCTATATTTTTCACGGTCAATTCGTTCTGTTCCTAAATTGAACACAG
>PKTC01000532.1 GCA_002869305.1 Marinilabiliales bacterium | reverse complement strand
TTTTTCTTGTTCCTTCAATATCAGCAGTAACAGTTATTAAACTGTTTCCTGGGCGCTTAGGTAATACTATATACTCACCATCTCTTTGCTTCCTTATTACTCCATTAGTAATTGATGGAGAAATTTTATCTCCTGGGATTCCAGCAATTGAAACACTCACCGGATTTTCTACACCGACATAAAATACGTTCATTTTGGTTGGAGATACAACTAGATTTGGTTTTGCAACCTGATATTCCCTTTTAAAGGTTTTTGTTATGAAATTTCCATCAGGATCTTTTAATTTAATGATGCCTCCCCATGTTTGTTTCCCAAGACCTGAACCCATTCTTGAAAACTTACCCCTTCCATTAACAACATCCAAAGAATCATATTGTCCCCTCATAGTAAAATCATAAGATCCAGTCTCCGCATTCAAAGTAGAGTCATAATTACCAACATAAACAATAGGCGCTGCCGTGGTATCAAATGCTGCAATAAAAACATCTGCTTTATACGGGTTTCCTTGTAAAACATAGCTTGTATTCGGAATAACTGTAGCTTCCAGTTTATTAAAAGGAATAGATCCTGCAGAAATTTGACTAAATAAATACTGTACAACTTCTGCCTCAGAGTTTCGTATATCTAATTGTATTTTTGTTAACAAAGGAAATACCGCTGCCAGTGGCATATGCGCAAAATTTTTAACTTCCCACGTTTTCTTTTGTCCATCGTCTGATTTTGGTGGATCATCTGTGTTAAGATTTATTTCTAGTGAATGAATTATTGCTTCATTCTCCTTGTCTACAAGTCCTACAAGATATTCTCTTAATTCTTCTATTTTTTCTCGCAATTCAAATGCTTTACCATCCATTTCCCCAATTAAAACATGGCTAGATGCGTCAGTCTTATCTTTACCGGCTATTTCGTCATTATTAATTTGTCTGTCTTCTGTAACCACTCCATCTTTAATATCACCCTGCCCGTTTGCAGTTATAATTTCAATCTTAAGTTCCTGAATATATTCAATAAGCTCATCACATTTTTGCTTAACCTCATCAGCTTTATTTTTCCATGGACCAACTTTTGTCTCATTTTGAGCGAACTGTTGATCAAAGTCCTTATAAAGTTCAAGGTTTTTTTCAGAATATATTTCTGTGGTTTTTCGTAATCCTTCATCTACAGCACCAAAAGCATCTAGAACTTCAGCTGAAACATTTAATGCTAACATAGCTGTTAACACCAAATACATCATACCAATCATTTTCTGCCTGGGGGTTTCTTTTCCGTGACCCATAACTAATAGATTTCGTTCAGTTTATTTATTTAAGTTCATCGCTGATAACATATTACCGTATACATTATTCAATGCTGCTAAATTATTATTTAGTTTGGCTATCTCTTCTCTGTATACGTTTGTTTCATCGACTGAACCTTTCAAATTTCCCATTATTCCGTCAAGTTCTTCAAACAAGCTCTTAGACGTTTTTAAATGCTCGTTTGTGCTTTGCATTTGTAATTCATAAACTGAATTCAATGCAGAGATGTTTTTATTTAAGGATTCCAGCTTCTCGTTATAAGTTTGATTTCCGCTTGAAATTAATTCAATATTTGCTTGTATCTTTTCTTCAATATTTTTGTAATTTGACAAGAAACCCTCACTGGCTTGAGCAAATTGTTCTGCTGCACTTTTACTCGATTCATCAATTATTTCAGAAGACTGTCTATAAGTATCAACCAAACCCTCTACCGAACTACTTAGCTTTCCTGCAGATTCTCCATAAGACTCTGTCATTGAGGATATAGACTCCGATGCAGCTTGTATATTATCAACAAATTGATTTGTAGCTTGCGCGGCATCTGATACACTCATCAAATTTTTAGTTGTCTGATTTAAATTTTTCAGTCCTTTTCCGAGCTGTTCAAACAATTCGGGTTTAATATCAGCATTTTCAAGCATTTCATCAAGCTTTCCAAATCCTCCACCCGAGGATGATGGCATTTTCCTGGATTCAGGAGTAAAATCTTCATCCTCACTAATCCCAGCCAATTCTGGATAAACTAGGGTCCAATCAACTTCTTCATGCATTGGCTCAAAAGCAGAGAAGAAAAATATAATCACCTCCGTTCCCATACCTATAATCAACATGAGCGTTGCCATAGGCCAGTGGTTAATTTTAAACAATGCACCAAGTATTACAAGGGCAGCTCCCCACCCGTAAAGCTTGGCCATAAAGTTCTTCCAACCTGAACTTTGAACTAATTCCGAAATATTAATCATAACCCAAAACTTTAAATTTCAATAATATGTATTAGTTAACTCCAAGATATGAACGAACACATCTGAAGCCAATATATGATTTAGCAGAATCTTGAAATTCGTATGTTCTTGTACCGTTTTGTAAGAAATATCCAATATCCTTCCATGATCCACCTCGAATAGATTTACGTTTCATGGATGGAGGATCATCGGGTAGCGCTTCATATTTATAATCAGGATTCATATCGTGCATAAAACTATACGCAGATTCATCAAAAGCATTTGCAGTCCATTCTGCAACATTACCGGCCATATCAAAAAGACC
>PKTC01000361.1 GCA_002869305.1 Marinilabiliales bacterium | reverse complement strand
GTTGGATATTCAGTATTTTGGTTAGCAGGACATCATGAAGGTAGATTTGATGCTTTCATAGCTCATGACGGAATTTTCAACTTCGAAGAAATGTATTTGGAAACTGAAGAGATGTTCTTTGTAAACTGGGATCTTGGAGGACCATATTGGGATAAATCAACTAAAAAATCATACGAAAATTCTCCACATAAATTTGTCGATAAGTGGGATACGCCAATTATGGTAATCCACGGTGAAAAAGATTATAGAATTGCGTTTACCCAAGGCATGAGCGCTTTTAATGCTGCTCAACTAAGAGGTATACCAAGTAAATATTTACATTTCCCATACGAAAACCATTGGGTTTTAAGTCCCCAAAATGGTGTATTGTGGCAAAGAGAATTCTTTAGCTGGCTAGATCAGTGGCTTAAGGACGAAGAATAATATTATCATTGAAATATAAAGAAAGGCCGGGAATGTATATTTCCGGCCTTTGCATTTAAATTAGAAAACACGTAAATTTATTGATCATTAACTTTAAAGATATGCAAGCAGTCTTTCATTTTTTATTAATGGTTGTATTTTTAATAATTTATGTGTTAGCAATTATAATTGTTAAGCCATTTCTTCTTAACCATAAAAGACTAATCTCAACTCTTAGCATAAAGATCTCTTATTTGGTATATTTATTTGTACTACTGATTTCCGTATACCTCTTTATGTTTTATGGATCAAATGATATTGAAAATAACTTAAGCGAAGCATTATTTTTCTCATTATTGATAAGCCTTTTTATACCAAACCTTGGAATTCTATTCAGAAGAAAATTTAGAAAAAACAGAGAGCAATATAATTACATCTTTTCAGTAATTAATATTACAATCACTTTTTTTATAATTTATAAACTAAACCAATTTGATTGGTTTCTATTTTAAAGTTGAAGTAATTCCAAAATTCTATCCGTTTTTTCTTTCATAGATGCATAACCATCCAACCAATTTATAATAAACCCTTTTCGTTCCATGCCACGAAACCAAGTCATTTGTCGCTTCGAAAATTGATGAATAGCTGTTTCTAACTGCTTAAACATCTCATCATAAGTAATTTCACCCATTAGGTATTGAGTGAGGTATTTATATTCTAAACCATAATAAATAAGTGTATCAGGTGAAACGCCCTGGTTTATGATCTTCTTAACCTCATCGACCATTCCCTCGTTGAGTCTTTGTCTTAATCTTTCAGTAATTCTTTTACGTCTTGAATTTCGATCAAATTTAATACCTATAATCAAAGAATTAATTTTAGGAAAATAATCATCCATATCTTTTGATTCATCGTAAAATGTCTCGATTTCTATGGCTCTTATGAGTCGCTTTCGAGAATCAATATCAGATGTATTGTGAAGCTTTTTGAATGATTTTAACATTTCTGTTAACTCTTTGGTATCCTTTTGTTCAAGTTCCAATCTCAATTTCTCATTAGCAGGAACCGGAATTAACTTATAGCCTTTCAATACGGCTTCCAAATACATACCGGATCCGCCGCAAAAGACAGGGAACTTATTTCGGGATTGTATATTGGAATATACGTCCAAGAAATCCTTTTGATATTCGTACACATTGTATTTATATCCAGCGTCGGCAATATCGATTAAATGAAATGGAATCTGTTTCCCCTCAACAGTATAATCAGCCAAATCTTTCCCGGTGCCCAAATCCATGCCACGATATACCTGCCGTGAATCTGCACTTATAATTTCACCATCAAGGATAAATGCCATTCGAGCAGCAACAGAAGTTTTACCACCGGCTGTTGCTCCCAGTATGGTTAGCATATCATATTTTAAATGCAAATTCGTCATATTAAACAAAGTTAGAATAAAGTATTTTCTTTAACTAATGATTTTACACAGATCAAATTAAATATTTACCTTTGCAGGCTAGAACAGGAATATTATGCAGAACAACATTAATATAAAAAACAAAAAAGCATACTTTAATTACACTTTTGTTGAGAAATATACGGCAGGAATAAAACTTGCGGGAACAGAAATTAAGTCGATCCGCTTAGGGAAAGCAAGTTTGGTTGATGCATATTGTGTTTTTTTTAATAGTGAACTCTTTGTACGTGGGTTAAGCATAACTGAATATGATTACGGCACTCATTACAATCATGACCCAAGGCAAGACAGAAAATTATTGCTTACTAAACGGGAATTAAAAAAGCTGGAACGTAAGTCTACTGAAAAGGGATTTACCATAGTCGCTACACGCCTCTTTATAAATGACAGAGGACTGGCTAAACTTGAAATAGCACTAGCGAAAGGGAAACAAGAATTCGATAAGCGTCACGAGATAAAAAACAAAGATTTGAAACGTGATATGGAACGAATACGAAAATATTAAATAAATAAATTGCTTCTATTAAAGTAAATTAACTGCGCTGAAAAGTAAGGCTCATTACTGAGCAAAGAAGAAACCATTCAGATCGTATATATCTTCTGTGGTAAACTCCGAATCAAAGTCAAAGAATCCATTTATGGCGTCTAACAACTCATCAAATGAGATATAATCATCTTTATCCTTATCCAATTTTTTATATTTCTCAGGTATTTCAACCGTGGTCATTTCTGAATATTTCGACCATCCTAATCCAACCGGAACCATATAAACCTCATCCCGATCAACTGCTGCTAAATCCTGAAATAGACCTTCGCGAATTTTATTAGCACTTAATGCTGCCCCAAACTCATCCACAATGACACCTTTGTCTGTAAATTGTTCTTTGTCCAAATAGTCTGGCACTCCATCATTATCTCCATCTTTTGCACAACCTACAGAATCAACAGGCACTCCTCTAGGTGTATCCGGACAGTCATCAATTAAATCAAGTATCCTATCTCTATCCGAATCAGAATATGCAACCGGATCGAATTCTACTTCGGCAAATAATAATTCTTGAGTAATTGTTTTCGGACTTGAAAACAAATCAATATTAAATGAAACGTAAGTAAACGAGAACATATCATCACTAGAATCGCCAATTCTGCCTGTAGTATTTTTGCTGCTTATACCATACAGGTCGTCTGTAAATGTATAATGCAAAGAAGAAGCTATTCTTAAAGCCACTCTATTACTTATTTTAAAATCAAATCCTGCGTCTAAAACAGCAGCATATGAACTAGCATCGTACCCATCATTCCCATAGGGATTAACACTTTTTAAATTGGTTTCAAATTCATTATCCCTTGTAACAATTTCATCGCCTACTCTAATTGTGCCGTCTGGAAGGTATTGATATAGCATGCCATCTTCATTCTCAATATCTGTTTTAGCGGTAAAGCTTGCAAGGTATTCAACTCCTAATGATATAAATGGAACTATTTTTCTTTCTCCTTTATAAATATTTCCGAAACTATATTCGGCATTTAAACCAACAGTTAAGATCTCTGTTTCAAAATTGGCATTTTTAGTTAAATCTGTGTACGATCTTTCATAACCTGATAATTTACCATAAATGATATTCACATTTGCCTTCCAATAATGTTTATTATCAAGATATTGATATACATTAAAACGATATGAAGGCTGTCCCTGCAAAATATTATCGTAATCGTTCTTAAGTTCACCATAGTAGTTAATTAACCCCGTACCGATTCCAATAACAGGCATATACACTGGATTTTCAACTTCGACTTCCCTATACAATAAGTCTTCGTACCCTCCTTGAGCAAGAGCGAACTGGAAACTTAAAGCAAACACTATTAATAGAGGTACTAATTTTTTTAATCTCATGAGATCAATCTAATTTAATTAACGATACCATTCATGATTTGAAACCATTAATGCTTCTTGCACTGTAATTCTTTTTCCCTCATTATATGCAGAAACAAAAGCATCGTCAATTGTTGTTGTATTCCAAATATGCACTCTGTAATCTCTAGCTGCTTTATATACATAAAAAGAGCCTACTGAATACTTTCTCCAACCTTCGTGAAACTCTGTTCGAACTTCCTTATCAAGATTATATTTTTTAAAGTATCTATTGATATTAATTGGTCGATGGCCAGCTGCAATCTGAACTCTATAATAAATACCAGATTCTGGCTCTAGCATATGAGTTAGTTTTGTATCTTCTCTGATGAGTTTTAGCGCACTTTCTGCTATTTCTATCTTAACCTTTCCGGTATAATCCTGAGGTTGAACATAATCAACCGGAGCTGCAATATTTTGCTCAGATGTTGATACAATCGCTAAAAGGTTTTCATCAGACACATTCTGTAAATTAATATCCTTTTCAATTATATCAATACTCAATGTGTTATCCTCTTCGATATATGAAAAAGTTCCGTCTAAGATAGGTGCATCTTTAATTCCTTCATTTGGAACTAACCTATATGATATAACAAAATATGGATCTGAAGGAAGATTCATCCATAACAATTTTACAGTTTGATCTTTAAAAGTAAAAATGGCATCCTTACTCTCTAAAGCCACAGCACTATAGCCTTCGGGAATAGTCTCCTGAATTTTTGCAAATTTTTCCTTATTTCCTTTATTTACTAGTAAATTAACCTGATACTGATTACCTTCATCAGCAAGATATGGAACCTGTCTTATGCATTTAACCTGATCAACACCTGATACCGTTTTTTGAACCGGAGTAACTAATGTTTTAAAATCGTTCACATCAACTATGAGCTTAGGGTCGACATTAGGGCTAGGATTAATAGCTACTAATTTTGAATCAACTTCCACCGATTTTCTTTCATTATTGGCAATATATGAAAATGTTCCGCCTAAATTAAAAGTTCCTTTGAGTCTTTGATCAACTCGTAGTTTGTAATAAATCGTGATCCTTTCATCAGATGGCAATTTTAACCAAATGAATTTTACTTTCTGATCTTTAAAACTAAAATCGGCATTTGCAGTTTTAACAGGAATCGGTGTTAAGCCTCCAGGGATCTCCTGTTGGAATCTGGCAAAACTATCGAAATCAGATTTATCCAGAGAAATCTCTATTAAAATCTCATTCCCTGCTTCTACTTGCCCAGGAGCGTTCATATTAACGCTAACATCTGAAAAAATTGCATTCAGAATAAAAAGGACAAACATATTTCCGAGAAGCAACAAATTTCTAAACATATTTATAATAATTAAGTTCCCAAGACCCAATAAAAATAGCTATTTAATACAATAATAACAAAATATCAACATTAGTTATTAACAATTGTTAATAACTTCAATCCTTTGTTAATAATTATTTTATCCTAAAAACTAAAAATAATAAATTAAAAATTTGGACTCAATAAATATTTAGAATAAAATTCATTTATTTTATCAACAGCCTCATCTGCTGTGTCAATTATTTGAATTAGGTCAAGGTCCTTTTCACTAATATTGTTTTCTTCCTTTAAAACAACCGATTTAATCCAGTCCATTAATCCGGTCCAATATTCTGAACCTACCAACAAGATTGGGAATCTTCCAATTTTCTCGGTTTGTATCAATGTAATCGCCTCAAATAATTCGTCGAAGGTTCCAAAGCCACCTGGCAACACGATAAATCCCTGTGCATATTTCACAAACATCACTTTTCTAACAAAAAAGTGCTCAAAGCTTATTAATTTATCGGGATCAATAAAAAAGTTTGCAGATTGTTCAAAAGGTAAATCTATGTTTAAACCAACTGATTTTCCATTACCTTTTTTGGCTCCCATATTACCAGCTTCCATGATTCCTGGTCCACCACCTGTTATTACTCCATAACCATGTTGTGTAAGCTTAAACGCAATATCTTCAGCCAACTTGAAGTATTTATTATTGGGTTTTGTTCGAGCCGACCCAAATATAGATACACATGGTCCTATCCTGGAAAGTTTTGAAAACCCTTCAACAAACTCCGCCATAACTTTAAATATGGTCCAGGTGTCTGTAGTTTGAATCTCATTCCAATCTTTTTCTTCGAATGCATTTTTTATCAATTCTTCATTTGTCATATTCTATCAATTTAATATGAGTGACTTTATTGTAAAAATACTCTTTTCGAGGGAAATTATTGCAGTTCTTTAAGCAAATATTGTGCAGTATAGCTCTCTTTATTTTTAGAAATTTCTTCAGGTGTGCCAGCACATAGGATTTCTCCACCTTTTGCACCTCCCTCTTTACCCAAATCTATAATATGGTCCGCAACTTTAATTACGTCCATATTATGCTCTATTACAACTACCGTGTTTCCTTTTTCTACGATATTATTCAGTACCTTCAATAATACCCGTATATCTTCAAAATGTAATCCAGTTGTTGGTTCATCCAGAATATAAAGTGTTTTTCCAGTACTTTTCTTTGCCAACTCCGACGCTAATTTTACCCGTTGCGACTCACCACCCGATAATGTTGTTGATGGCTGCCCCAAGGTTATATAACCCAAACCAACATTTTGCAATGCCTTTAATTTAAGACTTATAGAGGGTATCTGGTCAAAAAAATCTACCGCCTGGTTAATGGTCATATCAAGAACATCACTAATTGATTTTCCTTTAAATTTAACTTCGAGGGTCTCTCTGTTGTATCTTTTCCCATTGCAATCTTTACAATTGACATAAACATCTGGAAGAAAGTTCATTTCAATAGTCTGTAATCCAGCACCCTGACATGTTTCACACCTTCCACCTTTTACATTAAATGAAAATCTTCCAGCTTTATAACCTCGAATCTTCGATTCAGGAGTTTGTTCAAATAATTTCCTGATATCCGAAAAAACGCCGGTATAGGTTACAGGATTCGATCTTGGTGTTCTTCCTAAAGGAGACTGATCAACCTCAATTACTTTGTCAATATTTTTTATTCCTTCAACTGACTTATAATCCAGTGCTTGCTTATTACTTCGATAGAAATGTTTACTTAATATTGGATGAAGTGTTTCGTTTATAAGTGAAGATTTTCCACTTCCAGAAACACCAGTAACACAAATAAACTTGCCCAATGGAAGTTTCAAATTAACATTCTTAAGATTATGTCCATTTGCTCCCATCAATACTAATTCCAAACCATTGCCTACTCTTCTATTTTTAGGTACTTCAATTGATCTTCTATGATTTAGATAATCTGCTGTTAGCGAGCAAGATTTCATGATTTTCTCGGGAGAACCATCTGCAACAACTTTTCCACCATGCCGTCCAGCTTTTGGACCCAAATCAAGAATATAATCAGCAGATAAAATCATTTCCTTATCATGCTCAACCACAATGATTGAATTTCCTGTATCGCGAAGTTGTTTTAAAGAATTAATTAGTTTTAAATTGTCCTTCTGATGCAATCCAATACTTGGTTCATCGAGGATATAAAGTACATTTACTAGCTTTGACCCTACTTGAGTAGCCAGGCGTATTCGTTGACTTTCGCCCCCCGATAAGCTTCTAGCTGTTCGATTCAATGATAAATAATTTAGTCCAACATCTAATAAGAATGTTATTCGCTCTCTAATCTCCTTTAAAATATCCTTTGCAATTAAATTCTGTTTTTCAGATAAATTGACTTCAATTCCATCAAACCAATCGTAAAGTTCATCAATATCCAATGCAGAAAGTTCCGCTATATTCTTTTCTGAAACTTTAAAGTGAAGTGATTCCTCTTTTAATCTGGCACCGTTGCATTTTGGACAGGTTACTCTTTTTACAAACTGATCGGTCCACTTTTTGCCACTATCAGCAGCCTTTTCCTGTTGAAAATTATTGATATAATTTACAATTCCTTCGAAACTTAAAAAATAATTGGATGATTTACCCAATGGTGTATTTAATAGTTTAAATGTTTCATCGGAACCGTACAAAATAGTATCTAAAGCCTTTTCAGGTATTTTCTTAATTGGCGTATCTAAAGTGAACTTGTATTTTGCTGCAATTGCTTCAATCTGCCAAAAGATTAAAATATTTTTATATTTTCCTAATGGTGAAATGCCACCATTTCTTATACTTTGGCTGGCATCAGGAATTATCTTCTTGATATCAATTTCGTTTACATAACCCAAGCCGTTGCATTTGGAGCATGCACCTTGAGGAGAATTAAACGAAAAGCTATGTGGTGCAGGCTCGTTGTATGAAATTCCACTGCTTGGGCACATTAGTTTGCGGCTAAAATACTTAATGTTTTCAGAATCTTTTTCAAGAACCATCATTACGCCCTTCCCTTGGTCCATTGAGGTTTTCAGCGATCTCTTTAGTCTTTTTAAATCACTCTCAGTAACCTTTAATTTGTCAATAACCGTTTCAATATGATGTGTTTTGTATCGATCAAGTTTTAAGCCGTGTGTCAATTCTGTTATTTTGCCATTGATTCTGGCATAAAGAAATCCTTTCTTTCTCATTTGCTCGAAAAGTTCCCTGTAATGTCCTTTGCGACCTTGAACAACAGGTGCTAAAAGCATTATATTTCTTCCGGAAAACTGTTCTAAAATCAGGCTGATGATCTGCTCATCTGTATACTTTACCATCTTCTCACCTGTAACATAGGAGTAGGCATCTGATGCTCTGGCAAACAATAATCTTAAAAAATCATAAATTTCTGTTACAGTTCCAACTGTTGAGCGGGGATTCCTATTGGTAGTTTTTTGTTCAATAGAAATTACAGGGCTTAAGCCAGTAATCTGATCAACATCAGGTCGTTCCATATTGCCTAGAAACTGCCGTGCATATGCAGACAAAGTTTCAATGTATCTTCTCTGTCCTTCTGCATAAATTGTATCAAATGCGAGCGAAGATTTACCACTTCCACTTAACCCAGTAATAACGGTTAATTTATTCCTTGGAATAGTGACATCTATATTTCTAAGGTTATGGACTCTTGCTCCAAGTACAGTAACCTCCGATGTTTTCTTAATTTTTTCTTCTATTTGCTGAAGTAACTCTTTCTCCAAAGTTCAGAATTTAATCTTTTATACTTGTAGAATCAATCTCAAAGTAATCAATAATTTTTGAATAACTTCTATATCCATCCTTAGGAATTTTTATAAAATACTCCTTACCGCTATTATTCGATAGAAAAGAATCACGTAACCATGGATTAAAGTATTTCAATATCTTATAATTTATAGAATACTTTTTAGCGAAATCAGCAAAATCTGTTACTGCGGTATCAACTTTCAGTTCTAAGGTAGGAACGGGATGATATAAATCTTCCTTTCTTACGTGAAATCCATATTTATCCGGATCTTCTAATATTAATTTAATTGCTAAAATTCTATATATATATCTATTTGTTTCACTATTAAGAAGCAAATCGTAATAGCTGTTTTCCTTTTGTCGATTTACTTGTCTAATTAAACCTCTACGTCCCATATTATAAGATGCTGCTGCCATAGTCCAACTTCCAAATAAATCGTGTGCATCTTTAAAATATTCACATGCTGCTTCAGTAGATTTTTCGAAATGATATCTCTCATCAACCTCTTCATTAACCTCTAAACCGTAATCTTTGGCAGTACCTTTTAGCAATTGCCAAATTCCTACTGCACCAGAAGGTGATACTGCATTTTTTAAATCACTTTCAGCCAAAACTAAGTACTTAAAATCATCAGGAACTCCTTTTTCTTTAAGATTTTCCTCAATTTGCGGAAAGTACCTATGTGCTCGTTTTATAAACAAAAGTGTTTGCGATTGCCAATATGTATTTACCAGTAATTCCTGATCTAAAGATTCTCTTACATCAAAATAATCGAGAGGGACCAATTCACCAGCAAAAGTTAAACTATCTGGTATTGGTAAAGAAAAAACCGAATATTTTTTTTGAAAAGCTTGTTGAAAATAATCATCACTTGTGCCCTTATTTTGGACTGAGTTAATAAATAATGCAGCTATTATTAATAATAATGATATTGTTAAAAATTGAATTTTTTTATTCATAATTTGATATTGATCAGCTAAAACTGGCTTATTTAATAAGACAACAATGAAATCTAACAAAAGGTTACAAAGTTAGATGTTTTTTTGAACTAAAAAATGCCGAATATCAAAACGAATAATTAAATCCAGTGTAAATACCTATTGAATATGGATGCGACTCAACTGATGAGCTTGAATTAATTTCGTTGATATAATATTTAATAGAAGGCTCTATTTTTAAATTAAGCCTATCGAATAGAGGATATTCAATTCCTAATCCAAAGGTGCCATTATAATTTATCGAATTTACACCAGTAGTTTCGCCAATTATTTCCTTATTACTTCCATATCTTAGATAAACATCATTTCCAATAAGAAAGTTAGCTCCAAAACCTCCAATAAGATTTAAGTCAATGTTTTTATCTATTATTTTATACCTTAACAAAAACGGAACTTCCACGTATTGAAAATTTTGTTGAATTTCTGCATCCAAATTACTATAGATAGGATCTGAAACATCTGCAACACCCTTACTATCCGTTAAATTATCAACTCTTCCTAACTTTTCATCAACAATAACATATGGTGAGTTAAATGCAATTTCTCCGGTTGAATTTGATATGTTATATGAATTAATGAAACGATCTTTATACTCTTCAGCAACCATGTTGTATGCTGCATTAGAATAAACTGCCATGTAATCGATTGATTGACCCATAGTAGTATAATAAACTCCTGCCTGAATTGTTAATCTATCAATTGCCTTATATTGAATATTTAATCCTCCTGTATAAGACATTATAGCATTTTCTGAATTATTATAATAATCCTTGGTATAAGTTCCTCCTGTTTCAGCTATATATCTGTAAGAGTACAAAGGAGAAAAATCTCCGCCCACAGACCATTTAGTATTTTCTTTCTCTAAAGCTTCCAAGTCATTATTTATAGCTAAACTATTATAGAGATCAGGCATTGAGTTTAGCACAGCATTGATTTTTTCTTCTCTTGGATCAATTAGGACAGCTTCGACTTTTTTAAATCTTAAACTAATTTCTTTTTGTTCAACTTTTTCAATACCTTCTCTATTTCCCTGATTTTTATCTTGAACATTATCAGCTATAAGAATTTCAGAAAATAAATTTTGAGGTTTATCTTTAGATACTTCTGAATTTGCATTTAAAATTTTCTGCTCATTATTATCTGCAGTTAAATGTTCGACTGAAGCAATTTCAACTTCATTATAAGTTAGTCCATCTTTAGCCTTGTTGTTCAGAATATTCTCTTTTTTATTAACCTCAGCAACTGCTTGTTCTTTGGAATTTTCCTGATTATTTTTTGTTAAGTATAAATAAGACGATCCAACAACTGCAAATGCCGCTATTGCAGCTGCCATTCTAAGAAATGTAATTCGCTTAGCACTTTTTCTTGCATTTAAAGCGCCCTCGATATTTTCCCATACACCTTCCGGAGCTGATTCCGTATAATCTCCTAACTTACTCCTAAATACCCCATCAATTTGATTAAAATTCTCCACCATTACATCCAATTTACACTTATATTGTAATATTTCTTTACCTTTTCTTTTAAAATCTCTCTCGCTCTTGATAGATTAGACTTCGACGTTCCTTCTTTTATATTCAACATTTTACAAATCTCTTTGTGTGAATACCCTTCCACAGCATATAGGTTAAAAACCATTCTATATTGTGGTGATAAATCCTGAATTAGTTTCATCAAATCTTTGGCAGAAAGTTCGCTAAGGATGTGATCATACTTATTCCTGTTAGGATCATAATCAGTTTCCATATTTACAGCAAACAAATAGCTTTTATCTCTGAATTTTTCAAGCGCTGTGTTTACTATAATTCGTCTAATCCAACCTTCGAAAGAACCTTTATTATTAAACTGTTTTAGATTTACAAATACCTTTATAAATCCGTCTTGCAAAATATCTTTTGCCTCATCTTCATTATCAGCATATCGCAAACATACACCAAACATCTTATCTGCAAATAAGTGATACAATCTGTTTTGTGCAACGCGATTGCCTTTTAAGCAAGCTTTTATGATTTCAGAGTAATTATCCAAAAGATATCTCAATTTTATCGATGATATACAAATTTATGAATAATTTCACTACAAAAAGCTTGCTAAGTTTTTTTTATTCTTATACTAATTTCAAGATGAAGAAAATGACGTGCTGGTTGCGTTCAAAATAAAAATTTCAAAAAATTTTGCTCAGAACGCAACCTTTTTTGCTTAACTAACGTCTACCTAACATCCGAATTAGTGTAAATAATTGTTAATAAATATTTAAAATTGTTAATAATTTTTGTAACTTGCTTTTTTGTAGGATATTAAATAAAATAATAAAAAACCCGGTGTGAGAATTAACTTAAGTATTATGAACATGAGTGCACGCTCGCACTATAAAGCTGTTCGTAAAAAAGACATTAACCTTGGAGTTATGATAATATTTATTATCGTTACTTTGGTTTTTATTCTTTCATTAACTCAAAGCGACTACAGTAAAGAGTTATTCAGTCAAAAAACTGAAATAAGAAAGTAATGAATTAAACATATTCATCTTCTTTCCTTTGAAAGAATGCAGGAAGATATTAAAAAAAGTGGATAATAATTTATCCACTTTTTTCTTTATGTAGGTTTATCTTAAATATGTATTACTTCATCGTATGCTGCCGCTGCAGCCTCCATAATAGCTTCGGACATGGTTGGATGCGGGTGAATTGATTTAATTAACTCATGACCTGTAGTCTCTAATTTTTTAGCCACAACCAGCTCTGCGATCATTTCAGTTACATTGGCCCCAATCAAATGTGCTCCTAATAATTCACCATATTTCTCATCAAAAACCAATTTTACAAAACCGTCCTTTTCACCAGCAGCACTTGCTTTGCCAGAAGCAGTAAAGGGAAATTTACCAACTTTTATTTCAAATCCAGCCTCTTTAGCAGCTTCTTCAGTTAATCCAACCGAGGCAACTTCGGGTGATGTATAAGTACATGCAGGAATATTTCCATAATTCACAGGTTCAGGATTTAATCCAGCGATTTTCTCAACACATGCTATACCCTCTGCAGAAGCGACATGCGCCAAAGCAGGTCCATGCACAATATCACCTATTGCATAAACACCTTCGATATTTGTTCTATAATAATCATCAACTTTTACTTTACCCTTTTCCAATTCTATTCCTACTTCTTCGATTCCAATATTTTCAATATTTGGAGTAACACCAACAGCTGATAAAACAACCTCTGCCTCATGTGTTTCTTCTCCCTTTTTGGTTTTTATTACAACTTTACAAATCTTTCCTCCGGTATCTACAGATTCGACTGAGGAGCCAACCATAACTTTAATACCAGCCTTTTTAAAAGATCGACCTAATTGCTTAGAAACATCAACGTCTTCGTTAGGAACTACATTTGGTAAAAATTCTACCAAAGTTACTTCTGTTCCTATGGAATTGTAGAAATTAGCAAACTCACTTCCTATAGCTCCTGATCCCACAACGATCATTGATTTTGGTTGTTTTGTAAGAGTCATTGCTTCTCTGTATCCAATTATCTTTTTGCCATCTTGTTTTAGATTAGGCAACTCTTTCGAGCGTGCTCCGGTGGCAAGTACTATATGTTTTGCATTAACTTCTTGAATCTTACCATCACTATTAGTTACTTCAACAGTTTGTTTATCTTTTAATTTACCAAAACCCTGAATAACTTCTATCTTATTTTTCTTAAATAGAAACTGAATACCTTTACTCATTCCATCAGCAACACCTCGACTTCTTTCAACCATTTTTCCAAAGTCTGGTTGAGCCTCACCATTTATAGTTACTCCATAATCAGCAGCATGTTTTACATAATTAAAAACCTGACCACTTTTCAGCAATGACTTAGTAGGAATACAACCCCAATTTAAACAGATACCTCCTAGTTCAGATTTTTCAATAACCCCAACTTTCATTCCTAGTTGAGATGCTCTGATAGCAGCTACATAACCGCCTGGACCACTTCCTACAACTAATAAATCGTAATTCATTTTTATAATTTTTTGTATGTTACTAATTCATATAATTTCTACGAAATTATAGCTTATTTATTTTAAATTGAAATTTCTGTTTTTCAAATTAAACTTCCTTTTTATCACCTGAATTGATTTTGCTACAATAAAGATCATAACCAAAGAAAAAATTATAGATGCACCGGAAGGAATATTAATTTTATAAGATATAATCAGCCCCATAAAAGCACCTATAAGTCCTATAACAATCGAAATCAGGATAATGTTTTTAAAATCTTTGGTAAACAAATTTGCTATGGACTGTGGAATGGTCAAAAGCGAAATTACCAATATAATTCCAACTATTTTAATGTTAAGAACTATGGTTAATGCAACTAAAGCCATTAATAAATAATTAAATAAACCTACTGATATGTTATGAGTTTTAGCATATTCCTGATCATATGAAATAAACAAAATAATTCGATAGAATAAGACAAAGAAAATGATTAAGACAAGACTTAAACAAACCATTAACCATATATCAAATGAAGAAACAGTAAGAATACTACCAAACAAATAAGACATTAGATTTGGAACATAGCCAGGTGTTAAAAAAACAAACATAATTCCCAATGCCATACCAAAAGACCATAAAATACCAATTACCGAATCCTCTCTTATTTCCGTTTTCTTAGAAACAAACTCAATACCAAGCGCTGATAATATTCCAAAAATTGCTGCTGAAAAAATTGGATTAAAACCGAAGAAATAGCCAATACCGATGCCTCCGAAAGAAGCGTGAGTTATTCCTCCGCTTAAAAAAACCATCCTTCTTGTTACTATGTATGTACCAATAATACCGCAACTAACACTTGCAAGAATACCTGCCAGTAAAGAATTTGTAATAAATTTATATTGTAGTAACTCTGCTATCATTTAATGATTATGTTTTTTTAATACTGTATGAGGTATTTCACCATGTGTTATTAACTTAATTGGGCAGTTATATGATGCTAGTTGTTCTTCAGTAATAACATTTGATTTGTGATAATGCAAAGTTCTATTGACGCATGCAATGGTCTTTACATAACTTGAAATAGTTCCAACATCATGAGTCACAATGATAATTGACATTTCTTTATTAAGCTCATTTAAAATTTCATATAGCTCGCCTTCAAATTGGTTGTCAACGAATGTATTGGGCTCATCAAGAATTAATAAACGTGGTGATGAAATAATAGCTCGTGCTAACAGCACTTTTTGCATTTGTCCGCCAGATAGTTCACCTATTGCATGTTTCCCTAAATCTGAAATACCTATCCTCTTTAATGTATCCTTAGCCTTTTGTTTATCGATTTTTGAGTGCCTGCTTATCATTCCCGAACCATATATTAATCCGGATAGAATAACATCATTTACAGTAATTGGAAAATTCTTATCTATTTTGTTCTGTTGAGGTAAATATCCAATCTTATTATTTCTTTTGGATTTTAAATCATCATAAAATCTTACGTTTCCTTTAAAGGGTTTTATAAGACCAAGAATAACATTTAACAAGGTAGTTTTCCCACCTCCATTCGGTCCAATGATCCCAATAAAGTCATCATCAAATATATCTATTGACACGTCTTTTAATATAATCTCATCATTATATCCGGCAAAAACCGATTGTATTTCTACAATTTTGCTCATTATTTTGTGTATGATTTGACTATTTCGTCGGCTATTTCCATGATACCTTGCTCCCACTCATATGATAAAGGATCTATTTGAACCACATTGCCGTTAATTTCTTTTGCAATAACTTCCGCATTATGTGTACTAAATTGTCTTTGGACAAAGATTACTTTAATTCCTTCTTTTTTAGCAAGTTCAACCACATCCTGAATATTTGCAGGCGTAGGTTCTTTTCCATCAATTTCAATTGATATTTGCTGTAATCCATAGTCTCTGGCTATATAACTTAAAGCAGGATGAAAAATTAAAAACTTTCTTCCCTGATATGGTTTCAACGCTCCCTGAAGATACAAATCTAAAGAATCCAGTTTATCCTGAAAAACTGCATAACTTTTATTTATCTCCAACTCT
>PKTC01000156.1 GCA_002869305.1 Marinilabiliales bacterium | reverse complement strand
TAAGGATCTAATAAAAGCTAAAAATGAAGGAAATATTAATTAGTCAAATTATCATTGCGATTGTTGCGGTACCAATAACTTATATTGTATTGAGAGTTCTTTTCAAAAAATCAATTTTATTGAGAATTGGTGTATTATTTGGAACAAATATACTGTTAACAAGTTTTGTTGCAACTTATCGTTTTGCAGGATATTTACATATTGTTTGGTCGTATTCAATAATTGTAACTATTGGTACAATTTCGTTGATAATTATTACAAAAATGATTAAAGAACCATTGCAAAATGCTATAAACAAAGTAGTTTTAATATCGCAGGGAAATTTAGATGAGAAAATTAACAAGGTTAATTCAGAAAATGAAATAGGTATTCTAAACAATTCATTGTATGAGTTATCAAAAAAACTGTTAAATGTAATTTCTAATGTTAAAACCAATTCTGAAAATTTATTTGCTGCAAGTCAACAATTAAATTCCTCTTCTGGGCAGTTATCTCAGGGCGCATCGGAGCAAGCGGCATCCGCAGAAGAAGTTTCTTCTTCAATTGAGCAAATGTCATCTAATATTCAGCAAAATTCCGAAAATGCAGAACAAACTGAGAAAATCGCCATTACAGCTTCAGAAGGGATTAATAAAGTTGCTAGTGCAGCTCAAGAAAGTATATCATCAACAAAAAAGATTGCGGAGAAAATAGGTATTGTAAATGATATTGCCTTTCAGACAAATATTTTAGCATTAAATGCAGCTGTAGAAGCCGCAAGAGCAGGGGAACATGGAAAGGGTTTTGCGGTTGTTGCTGCTGAGGTAAGAAAATTAGCTGAGAGAAGCAAAATAGCGGCTGATGAAATTAATGCATTATCAGGTCATAGTATAAAAGTAACTGAAGAAGCAGGTAAGATGATGATGGAAATTATTCCTGAGATTGAAAAAACGGCAAAGCTCGTTCAAGAAATTTCAGCTGCTAGTAGGGAGCAAAATACAGGAGTTGATGAAATTAACGACGCTATTCAACAACTGAGTTCAGTTACACAACAAAATGCTGCAAGCTCAGAAGAGATGTCAACAAGTGCCGAAGAGTTATCATCGCAGTCCGAGCAACTAATGGAGCTAATATCTTATTTTAAAGTAGGAAATGAATCGAATCATAAATTGGATAGAGCCAAAGATTATAAAAAAGCTGATACGGGTTTTAATAAATCAATTTATTTTGATCTAACTAATAGTAAACCAAAAAATAAGGGATATGAAATTGAACTGAGAGATAATAAATCATTAGATAAGGAATACGAATCATTTTAAGCTTAGAGTTTATAAATAGAAAAAGGGGGGTAAATTTATTATCCCCTTATTTTATTATCAAATTCCATCAACTCCACAGGCGATCCATCATGTTTTATCATGGCCACTTTGCAGCCTTTCATGGGTGAATTAATATCATTTAATATCTCGAAATCTTTTATGGCTTCTTCAATTTTAGGAACAACAAATGCTAAATGAGGAACAGTTTTAATGAGTTCATCAAAGGGAGCATCTTCCTCAAATCGCATATATTCAATACCAAAAGGACTCGAATCAAAACCTTTTACAAACAATTTTAAATGAGGGATATATTTTTCACCAGGTATTGGGTACTTCACAGGAATTCCAATGTGATGAAATTTCCATCCCCATTTTTGGGTTGCTAAAGGTAGTTCAGTTTCATGTCTCATGTAAACCATAATATTTTCTTTAGTAATTTAGTTTTTTAAATTTTTCTTCTAATAATTCTCTGGTTATTAATCTGCCATGTGCAGGGAGATATTTCTCACATGGAGTTTCAAGTAATTTTTTCCAGGAATCATAAAGATCTTTCATGTGATCAGCAAATGGAGGTAATACTTTATTAGGAATTATACCAAATAAAGTATCGCCAACTAAGGCTATCTCATCATCAATAAGAATACTTATAGATCCAATGGTATGACCGGGTGTATGAATTATTTTGATATTTTTAGAATTATCAAATTTAAAATTATCAGAAACTTCCATGTTTTCTTTTACTGGTTCATATTCTCCAATCCATCTGGCATACTTATTACCAGATCTTGAAATTAAATCTGTTATAAGGTTTGTTCCTCTAGGTAATTCGGTAAACCCTTGTCTTAAGAATTCTACTTCGCTTTCATGAACAATTAATTCAGGTGAATACAATTCTTTTAAGGCGTTAGCATTTTCTGCATGATCGTAATGAGTATGAGTTAAAATGATATAATCTAATCTTTTTCCTTTAAGAGAAGCAGATAATCGAGACTCTAAAATGTTGGATTTTCTTTTTTGACCAGTATCTACTAAAATGGTAGTTTCATCATATTTAATTAAATAACAATTCGTTATTCCAACTTTTATTAATTGAATAGAGCTATTCTTTGATGTTTTCCAAACGAACATGCTTATTTTCATATTTTACTTAATCAAATTTATAAATTTATTTAACTACAATACATCATTTCAACGAGTAGTTTTATATTTTCTTCAAATTACTTGACAATTCGTATCATATTATAGTAACTTGCATATATAATTCTATGATAAT
>PKTC01000274.1:1090-3665 GCA_002869305.1 Marinilabiliales bacterium | reverse complement strand
ACCAAAGATGATATTCTTAAAACTGAAACAAAGGGAAAGAAAAACAAACTCAAGTTTTCATACCCTATCGTTGGAATATTACTTGCATTTGGAGGAGCAGTAGGGCAAGGATCGGGTTTGGTGTTAAGCAAATTTGGAATGCAGGATTTTGATCCATTTGCAGCAACTCAAATTAGAGTTATTACTGGTTTTATTGGCTTTGCTATTTTATTTGTATTTATGAAACGATGGAAAAAAGTTATTGCAGCAGTTAAAAATCGTGATGCTATGAAAAGGTTAAGTATTGGCGCTTTTTTTGGCCCATTTTTAGGTGTTTCCTTTTCATTGCTTTCTGTAAAACATACAACTACAGGGGTAGCCTCTACCATCATGGCAATTGTTCCGGTTTTGATTATTCCACCTGCAGTAATTTATTTTAAAGAAAAAATTACTTTGAAAGAAATTATAGGATCCATGATTGCAGTTGTTGGAGTAGCTTTGTTCTTTTTGTAAAATATTTTCGTACTTTAGACAAAATCCTCATTATGAAAAGGACTTTTGCCTTGATTGCTATAATCGCATTATGGAGTTGCTCAGCTCAAAAAAACTCATTTAAATCGGAGCCGGTTAGCACCAAAATATTCTTAAATAATCCATTTGGATTCGCTGAAACTACTGAGAATTTTTCTTCTAACACCACCCTAAAGTTTGATGTAGAAAAAGTTGCACAAGACAATAAACATTATCCTAACAAAAAAGATACGATTTATACTTTTACTTATCGAAAATCTGAAATTATAATCTATAAAAGCCACACCGGAAAAGAATTTTTACTTGCAGGAAAAATAGTAGATAAAAAAATGAAACTTAGCAATTCGATTCGGATTGGTATGAGTAAAAATGATTTTCTTAAACGTTTTACTGATCATTTAAAAATTAAAGATGATCGTATTCAAATTATGGATGAAGGAACAAAATATACATTCATCTTTAAAAATGAAAAATTAGCCCAAATTGATATTGATAATTACTTTGATTAAAAAAGCTGCACTTAAATGCAGCTTTCACAAATTAATTTTGATTCCTTTACTTAAAATTTTCTTTAAATACCACCTCAACAAGCTGCCGCATGGCAGATCTTTTGGTATTAAAATCAAATCCCTTAGCCTGTTTTACAGAAGTAACCTCCTGAGTTGAGTATAATACATCTTGCGTTTTAGGAGCAACAAATGTTGCATTCGCAATACATACACCTGCCCCTTCGAAACGTAAATAAAACTTTAAAATAAAATCAGCCTCTTTCTCACTTTTAGCAATTTTCCAATATCCCCATGATTCAAGAGCATTTTGTGCATGTATTACAGCATTATCGTCATGTGAATACAAGTATACTTTGTTGCCTTTTTTAGCAATATCGTATACTTCCTGAGGAATATTTTCTTGCTGCAGGAAGCTAGAGAAACTCAGGAAAAGTAATAGAATAATTGTATTCATAATGTGCATTTTAAAAATGATAAAATATTTAGTTCACTGATAATTTGATTAAATAAGTTCTTAATATTTTGTTGATTTAAAACTATAAGCTAAAATAAAATAAATATTTTTTGCCATCGAATTAAACACTGCCCTTCCTAAAATTTCATATCTTAAATCCAAACTAAATTGTTTATACTCTGCACCTACACCTCCAACAATTCCAGCTCTTATAAAACTAGGCCTGATTTCAGTAATTTCTGTATCTGATGTATTGTAATAAGTTTTTTGACTTACCCCAGAATGATATAATAAAACATTCGCTGTAAAACCCAAGTGAATAAAGGGAGATATGGTTTTTAGATTTTCTTTGTATTTCATTTGGACATTATATTTGGCATAAATTGTTTTCAGATCATATTCATATTCCCAGTACGAAGTTGCAAAAGGCCTTTGAAAGGTACATTCAAAATCAATATCTTCGCTATAAAAAAGCAATTCCTGATTCCATGATAACTTTTGTCTTCTTCTTGGAGAAATGGTATTTAATCCAATTCCAAAAGTATATTAATAACTTGAAGGATTTAAATTACTTGTAGTATTGAATTCTCCACCTTCATTAAAGCCACTTCCCGAAATTTTGTAACTATTATGATAGATTCCACCAATTAGTTTAGGAACAAATTTGATATGTTTATTACTTGATTCAAAATACAATCTATAATCAACTTCTTTATTTTTACAATAAAGTTTAAATACTTTTTGTAAATCCTGCTTATGATAAGATGATTTATCAATTGCTTTGACAATTATTGGATCATCGTTCATATAATACTTTATTATTCCTCTAAAACGATTATATTCTTTTATCTCTGTTACTTTTACCCTGGAAGCACTCATTTTATCATCTAAGTACCTTCTATAAATTAATTCATCTATATCTCCTTCACCTTCTTGTATAAAAAAATGTTCTTTCATATTATCATCCCTAAGAAATAAAAGACTTTTAGTACTTTGTAAAAATACAGATAGAAAAACAGTATCTGTTTTTAATTTTGGAAGGTTTTCGTATGTCAGTTTATCCTCAAAATTAAAAACAGATACTGTTTTTCTATCTGTATTT
>PKTC01000274.1:0-1078 GCA_002869305.1 Marinilabiliales bacterium | reverse complement strand
ACATTTCATCCTTAATATAATAAGACATTTCATCTTTTACATAAAAGGATCTTATGTCTAATGGAGTATAAGTTATTGCTTCACCTCCTTGGTTATGCTTAAACCTTATTTCATCAGGATTTCTATGCCAGATTCTATAATCAATAAACCCTTTTACTGTGTCTTTATTTAGATTAATGATATAACCAGGTTGAAAATTTTCCTGTGATTTCAAATCTTTAATAAAAAACAACATAGCTGCGCTTAAGGCAGCAAATACAATAATTTTTCTCATTTTAATTTCTTTTGGTTAACAGAAACTAAGATGATAATTTTTTTATTATCAGAAAAGAATTTTTTAATGTTTTATAGACTTTTTTTAACATCAGAACATGATTCTCTAGTAGAGATTTGCCAATCTTGTTCTTGTACCTGTAGTTTTATCACCCACTTTTACTTCTACTTTTGCATCTAAAGGCAAGAAAACATCTACACGAGACCCAAAGCGAATGAATCCTAATTCGGAATTCTGTTTAACCTCTTTACCTTCTTTAGCATAACAAATAATGCGCCGCGCAACAATTCCTGCAATTTGTCGAACAAGGATTTGTCTATTTTCTTTATCTTCTAAAACAACTGTTGTTCGTTCGTTTAGTGAAGAGGATTTTGGTACACGTGCTACAAGAAACTTTCCGGGATGATATTTGAAGTATTTTATGATTCCACTGATTGGAAACCAGTTAATATGGACATTCCAAACCGACATGAAAATTGATACCTGAATTCTTTTATCTTTGAAAAACTCTGACTCATCTGTTTCTTCAATAACGAGTACGGTACCATCTGCAGGCGCATAAATTACCCCGTCTTCTTGAAGCAATGTACGATTAGGTTTTCTGAAAAACCGAACAATAAATAATAAGAATAAAAGAGATGCTACTCCTAAAACCCATGTTAAAGCTGGGAAAGTGCTAACAAAAAAATACATCAATAAATTTATTGCTGCAAGTACGATAAAAAACAAAGCTACTATGGCTCGGCCTTCTTTATGAATTGTCATACTTTATTAAAATAAATATCTACTATACGAATTGTAAAT
>PKTC01000444.1 GCA_002869305.1 Marinilabiliales bacterium | reverse complement strand
AATTTTATGGAGTGAAATTCAAGAGTTTACTTCTTTCTATACAGTTGAAGCTGTTAAATATCCATCTACTGACGATGTTGAAATATGTGCTACCTTAAGTTATGTTTCTACCAAATTAAATAGTTCTTCACGAACCGCCATTTTCTTGCATGAGTTTATGATGTCGAAATCTAGTTGGGGCGAGACTTTTATTAAAGATACTTTGTTAAGAGAAGGATACGTATGTGTAGCAATCGATTTTAGAGGTCATGGTTGCTCTGTTTTTTCGGGAGATAATACCACATTAATTCATATGCCATGGCAATTGCGTGAAGATTTTGATGCTACGTTAGATTTTCTCGAAACAGTTGAGTTGGAACGCTCGAATGAGATAGTTGTCTTTGGAGCATCTATGGGAGCATGTGTCGCAACAATGGTTAGCTCATATGAGAATGTTATTGGTGGTGTTGCTGCCTCTGCCGTTCAATCTATCTCTGTTAACATGGCCGAAGGAAATTTTGCTCCAAAGGGAATGTATTATTTAGCCGGAGAACTGGATAAGTCTGATGGTGTATTAGAAATTGATTTTGAAAAAGATGCAATCGCTTTATTTAATGGTACAAGAGAACCTAAAAAATATGAAATAAAACCAGATACCCGAGCCCATGGGGTAGCAATTCTGGAAGGTGATAGTGAGCTAATAAATAAAGCGATAGATTGGGTTAGGGATTTATAGTTCGTAATGCCAATGATTTAAGATATATTAAGTATATGTGGTATTTGAAAATATAGAAAGAGCAATATAATAAGTTGTTTTAATAATATTCAAATTAAAACTAATATGATGAAAAAAATAATTTTTATTCTGCTAGTTTTATTTATTTCTATTGCATTTGCTTGCGATAAAGATGATGAAGAAACACAAATTTTTAATTTCGAAATAAACCCATTAGGTGAAACACAAGTTAGCATTGATTGGGAAGATATTTCTGATGCTGAAACCATTCGATTTACCATCGATACTGATAGTAACTTTATGAATCCGGTTGTTGTATCAGAAATTAATACTGATAATAATAGTATAACCTTAGAGGGATTAGAACCTGTAACTGATTATGTAGTTAAGATAGAAGTTGACAAATCAGGGCAACTTTTATGGAGTGAGATCAAGGAGTTTACATCGTTTTACACGCTTGAAGTTGTTAAATATCCTTCTACCGATGATAGTGAAATATGTGCTACCTTAAGTTATGTTTCTACCAAATTAAATAGTTCTTCACGAACCGCCATTTTCTTACATGAGTTCATGAAATCAAAATCGAGCTGGGGAATTACCAACATTAAAGATACTTTAATACGTGAGGGATATTTGTGTGTGGCTTTTGATTTTAGAGGACATGGATGTTCTCCATATGCAGATAATGTGTGGGAGTTATTAGATACACCTTGGGATTTAAGAGAAGATTTTGATGCTACTTTAAATTTCCTCGAAACAGTTGAGTTGGAACGCTCTGATGAAATAGTTGTTTTTGGAGCTTCTATAGGAGCCTGTGTTGCAACTGCGGTAAGTACTTACGAAAATGTGTTAGGTGGTGTAGCAACTTCTGCAGTTGAAATGTGGTCATATAGTATGGCTAATGGAAGTTTTGCACCCAAAGGAATGTATTATTTTGCTGGAGAACTTGATGTAAATGAAGCATTAGGCTTTTATTATGAGCAAGATGCAATTTCTTTGTCAAGTTATACCAAAGAACCTAAAAAATACTATATAAAACCAAATTCTGATGCTCATGGTGTTGGAATTTTAGAAGGCGATACGGAACTTATAAACAGTGCAATTTATTGGATTAGAAACTTATAAGGTAAGAGATATTTTTCGGTTTTAAATCATTAATTTTGTTTTAAGCCAGGAATTTACTAATCTTGCGCTCTCAATTTAAGTGAATGAATCGAAATATACTTATACTTATTTTTCTGGTTGTTTTTTCAGGAGTTTTTATTTATGGTAGACAATTTAACGAGTATACCATTCTGTTAACCGACGAAATTATTGTGCATGATACATCATGGACAGATTGGAATGCGAAAATAAGTGATTCCTTAGATATTCCAATACCTGCAATGAATATGGCTATGAATGCTTATAATGCTTTAAAAAGCCAGAATTTGCTTAAGAATGATTCATTAATTACCATAATTGATTTTAATAGTCCTTCGACCCATCAACGCTTTTTTGTGTTGGATATCAAAAATCAGAAAGTAATTAAAAATACCTTCGTAGCTCATGGAATGCAATCAGGAGTAAATATAGCGGAGACATTTTCTAACCGAAGACATTCAAATAAAAGCAGTCTTGGATTGTATATTACCAGAGAAACGTATGAAGGAAAACACGGTTATTCGTTACGCTTAGACGGTATGATCGAGGGTTTAAATGATAATGCACGCAAAAGAGCTATTGTAATTCATGGTGCTGATTATGTTAGCAAAGAGTTTATTTCAAAACATGGTAGATTAGGAAGGAGTTTTGGTTGTCCGGCAGTTCCAATGGATGAAGTGACAGAGATTATTGATTTAATAAAAGAAGGTTCTTGTTT
>PKTC01000516.1 GCA_002869305.1 Marinilabiliales bacterium | reverse complement strand
TTTGTGGTTCGTTTTCGAGAATTGAAAAAGCACCTAAACCATCAAAGCTTCCCATTGAATGGTAGTTTATTTCCTGGCCTCCTCCACAAATAATAACATCTTGTAAACCACCTTTTATTAAATTGTATCCCATACCAATGGAATGCGATCCACTCGCACAAGCCGCACTTATTGTAAGATTAATTCCTCGTAATCTAAAAATGGTCGACAAATTCATTGTAATGGTTGAATTCATCGATTGAAAAATTGCTCCAGATCCTAATAAAGCGGTATCCTTTTTTTCGTTCAGTAAATCATGTGATTCAGTAACAGACCTTGCGGAACTATCATTACCATATAATATTCCTACGTCGCGAGTATCTAAGAAATCATCATCAATTTTAGCTTGCTTTAATGCTTCAATAGT
Organism: Marinilabiliales bacterium; assembly: GCA_002869305.1. Taxonomy (GTDB): domain Bacteria; phylum Bacteroidota; class Bacteroidia; order Bacteroidales; family UBA12077; genus UBA12077. The sequence goes on along the minus strand of PKTC01000516.1, from coordinate 15,708 downwards.
TGCGACATAAGCGTATTCGCCTTCTTCAGCCATTCCAACTCGTTGGCGTCTTTTTAATTCACCTTTTAGATTTGGACGCTCCAGTAGTCCTGTTAATCCAGAACGAAATCCAAGGTCTTTTCTTAATTGTTCGAATCCAATTCCTGATTTTCCTGCAAAAAGAGATTCGTTTACTTCTTCAATATTTTTGCCAATAGTGGAATAAATTCCTATTCCTGTTATTACAACTCTATTCATAGGTCTGTATTACCGTGTTTTACGTTTTTATGTATAAAGTCCTCCATTTACAGATATTACTTCTCCAGTAACATATGATGCATTGGGTGATGCTAAAAAAGAGACTACGTGAGCTACTTCTTCAGCATTTCCAAATCTGCTCATCGGAATCATTCGTTTTAAATCTTTTTCTTCCAATTCAGCGGTCATATCTGTTTTTATAAATCCAGGTGCAACACAATTTACTGTCACATTTTTCTTTGCAACTTCTTGTGCTAGAGCTTTACTAGCTGCAATAACTCCACCTTTAGCGGCAGAATAATTTGTTTGTCCTGGTAAACCTTTAATACCTGATAATGAAACAACATTAACAACTCTTCCGTATCTGTTAACAATCATATCTTGTATTAATTGTTTAGTGATATAATAAAAACTATCAAGATTTGTATTCAACACATCTTTCCAGTCTTCATCTTTCATCCACATAATCAGAGCATCTTTTCTAATTCCAGCATTATTAACCAATACTTCAATGACAGATTCGGGATTCTTTTCCTTCCATGAACTAAGAGATGCTTTAATTTCATCAGGATTGGAAACATCAAATTTCATTAATTCTCCTGAGCCACCACCTTCTTTTATTTGATTCAAAGTATTTTCAGCTTCATCATGGTTACTTCTGTAATTTATTAAAACATGATAACCCATTTTTGCAATTTCAATGCAAATTGCTTTTCCAATTCCTCTTGAGCCTCCTGTTACTACTGCGAATTTCATAGATGCTAGTTTATACGATTTGGCCTGTTATTAATTAAATATTGCTTAATATTCTCAATATGTTTATACAATGGTTCATCTTCAACGATAGTTGGAACCATCTTTCTAAGATCATCATATATTTCTTTTGAAATAATAGATAATCGATCTTTAAATTTCATAAAGTCAACAACCTGCAATAAGCTCATATATTTTATAGCTAGAACCTCAAAGGTATTTTCAATTACCTTCTTCGTCATCAAGGCTGCGTTTGTTCCCATACTTACTATGTCCTGATTGTCACCATTATTAGGTATGCTATGAACATACATGGGATTCGAAAGTGTTTGGTTTTCAGCCGTTGTAGAGGTTGCAGTAAACTGAGCAGCTTGCAATCCAAGATTTAATCCTAAAACTCCAAGGTTTGCAAAAGGAGGGAATTTTTCGTTTAATTTATGATTGAATATGTAATTTAATTGTCTCTCAATAAGCATTGACATCTTGGTGGTAACAATTTTCAACTTGTCCATTTCAAGAGATACATAGTCACCATGGAAGTTGCCACCATGTAAAACATCTAAATTACCATTATCAATTATTGGATTGTCGTTTACCGAGTTAACTTCGTTAACTAATACCTTCTCAACATTTTTTAATGTTTCGTAAATGGGTCCAAGTACCTGTGGTACACATCGTAAGGAATAATATTCCTGGACTTTATCTTTTATAATTCCAACATCGACATGATTATCATATAGATGTTCGGCACGTTTCTTAATTAATTTACTCGATTCAACAATTTTGCGCATTTCTGCTGCAATTAAGTTTTGTCCTTCGTGAAGTTTAACCTGATTTAATTCTTTCGAGAAATGATCATCATAAGATTCAACTACTTCGTTTGTTACACTCGCAGAAATGACCGCCCAATTTAAAAGATTTTTTGCATGAATCAGATTAATGATACCAATTCCTGACATGCAAGATGTACCATTAATTAAAGCTAAACCTTCTCTTAAATGAACTTTTAATGGAGTTAAACCGGTCTTCTCAAATACCTCTTTGGCAGGACGAAACTTACCATCATAACAAATTTCTCCTTCACCAATTAAGTTTAAAGCCAAATGTGAAAGCTGAACTAAATCGCCACTGGCACCAACACCACCATGTTCAAAGATTTTAGGATACAAATCTCTGTTTATAAATTCTTTTAAAAGCAAAACAACTTCTTTATGAACGCCAGAGTATCCTCTCATGAACGTATTTAATCTGGCAATCATTAAGGCTTTCACATAAATATCTGGAATAGGATTTCCAGAACCCGCAGCGTGGCTGCGAATAAGATTATATTGCAATGCTTGTTGGTCATTGTCGCTGATCTTATATTGAGCCATTGGCCCAAAGCAAGTATTTATTCCATAAATAACCTTGTTTTTGGAAAACTCGTTAAGAAATTCAAAGTTGTTTTGTACTTTATTTAATGTTACCTCGTCTAAATCAATTTTTTCTCCTTCGAAAAGTATCTTGTAAAAATCGTTTAGGTTAAGATTTTTACCCCCTATAATTATCATTTCTATTCTTTGGTTTTTTGTTAAAGTGGTTTAAAATAAACCTGTTAGTTCTTTTGCCAATTTTATAAGAATGCAAATTTAATAAATACTTTTAATAATCTTTAGATTACAAATCGTTTTCGTTGATAATTTTTATCAAATATTAATAAATAATGATGAAATTGAATTGTGAAATAGTTAATAACTTTCCACAATTGATGAAAGGACCCAACAAACTGATAAACAAATGAATTTTGATTTTGTTTACATTAATTAATTTTGGCAATAATTTTATTTGAATTATTTTAGTGAGCTAAAATTTAACATATTAATTGCCAATTAAAGTAAGTGAAAAAATCTTAAACAGAATTATAAGACTATATTCATTTCCTTTGAAAAGTTTATATAATGAAAGAAAAAGAAGCTTATGTAGATTTTGAACCGCAGCAGCTCATCATGTATGTTGAAAAAGAAGATGGTACATTTGGTCCAATTCAAACCGGTTCATATATTTCAAAGAATTACCTGGATGATTTTTGGGAGAAAACCATAAAACTGAGGAATTCATTATTGGAGAAATTAAAAAAGAATGAAATAACAGCAATTTATTTTTATAAAACCATTCACGACTTTAACGATGTTGAGTTGTCAAGACGAACAAAAATTCCTGTTCGAAAAGTGAAGCAGCATCAAAAGGTAGATCGGTTTAAAACAGCAAAATTGGCTGATTTACAAAAATATGCCTACGCATTCGATATTCCTGTTTCAAATCTATTACAGGCTATTGTTGTGGAAGATAATGAAAAGAAAGCCGATTCAGATAAATCGAAACAACCAATTATTGTAAAACAAACCAGAACTGAAAACCCATTTGTAGTAATTACAAAAATAGAATTAAATAAATAATGATTATAGAATCTTTTAAACACAATATGGCCGCTCATTGCGAGTCGGGCACCTTAACGGCTTTGCTAAAACATAAAGGACTAGAGATTGCTGAACCCATGATCTTTGGATTGGGAAGTGGATTGTATTTCGGGTATTTAAGTCGTACCCCAAATCTAAATTTCCCCATGTTTATTTTAAGAACTAAACCTGGGAAATTAAGAAAGAAAATTTCACAAAGAACAGATATAAAGTTTAATACTAAGCGTTTTAAAAGTCAGGATGAAGCAGAGCAGGAATTAGATGGTTTAATTGCCAAGGGAATCCCAGTAGCATGCCAGGTGGATTTTTATTATATGGATTATATTCCTCAATGGGAGAGAGTTCATGCTAACATTCACTTTATTACTATTGTAGGAAAAGAAGGAGACGAATATTTAGTTAGTGATAGTTATTTCCCAAAGCTGGCTAGAATCCATAAAGATAATTTACGGAAAGCAAGATTTGCAGGAGGTTATCTGGCACCAAAAGGATTTAGATATTACATAGAATCTGTACCTGAAACAGTTAATTATAAAAAATTGATTCCTGTAGCGATAAAAAACACCATCAATAATATGATTGGTGTGCAACCTCCATTTATTGGTGTTCGTGGAATAAGAACTTTCGCCAAAAAGCTTCAAGCTTGGCCAAAGCTAACACGTGATGTTGATCATCTTTCACATGAAATAATGAAGATCAATGTTTTTCTTGAAGATCAGGGAACTGGTGGAGGAGGTTTCAGATTTTTATATGCAACATTCTTACGTCAAGCGTCTGAGATTCTTCAAAATAAAGAATTAGAGGAGATGTCAAAAAAGATGATGGAAATTGGAGATGGTTGGAGAAATATTTCTTACTTTGCAGCGAAAATAGGAAAAAATAGAGATCTTGGACCTGAAAAGCTTCAAGAGCTTGGACAGATGATTAATGAGAGGGCAGATGCTGAAGAAAAATTCTATAAGGAACTAAAATTAGTCGTTAATAAAATTAAATAAATCAAATACGGAATGGGAGATAATATTGGTACTGATTTGAAGGCGGAAATTAAGAAGATGATTGTGGAAACATTGAATATGCAAGATATAACGCCAGAAGATATTGAGGATGATTTACCTCTATTTGGAGGAGAAAATACTTTAGGTTTGGACTCTATTGATGCTATTGAACTTGTGATGGCTGTTCAACGCGATTTTAAAGTGAGAATTGATGATCAGAATCTTGCACGAGAAGTGCTTAAAGACGTAAATTCAATAGCAGCATTTATTCAAAGTAAAGCTGAATAATAACATTCTACTTATTAAACCCAAATCAAATTAGATTATGAAAAGTGCTTACCTGATAGCAGGGATGAGACTATCCAGGTTCATAAAACTTATTATGAAAAATGGTATGTCAATACGTCCAAAATATTTGGTAAGATTCTTATTTTTACTACAAAATGGCGTTTGGGCATCCATATTTCATAGGAAAGAAAATACCATTTATAAAGAAGTAATAGCAAAACATAAACTGCCTGATGATCCAATTATTATTATTGGTCACTGGAGAACAGGTAGTACATTTCTGCATCAACTCTTGGCACTCGATCATAATTTGGTAACATCTAATGTTTTTCAGGGATCTATACCTGATAGTTTCTTAACTTCCCGAAAATCATATGAACCTATTATGGGCAGGGCATTAAGAGGAACCAGACCAATGGATCAGGTAAAACTAAGTATGGATGAACCATTGGAAGATGAATATGCTTTGTATCGTTTATGCAGTTATTCTCCGCTACAAGGGGTAATTTTCCCAAAGAAAGCAGGATACTTCTTAAACGATTTTCCTGGTTTTTTACCTAAAGGGGAAAAACTAAATGATTGGAAAGACTCTTTAGAATATTTCTACAAAAAACTGACCATTGAAAATAATAGGGTTATTTTAATTAAAAATCCTTTTCATTCATTACGTATGGAGGTCTTAAATGAAATTTTTCCAAAAGCTCGTTATATCAATATTATTCGCCATCCTCATAAGGTTGTACCATCTACAGTTCGAATGTGGAATATAGTTGGTACGCAAAATGCCATGAATAATCATTGGGAAAAGCCTTCTGTGAAAGAAGTTAGTAAATTGCTCTACAAAATGATACAAAAAGTAGAAAATGATAGTAGTTCTTTACCCAAGGAAAGATATTACGAAGTTAAATTTGAAGAATTAGAAAAAAATCCAGTACATGAAATAAAACAAATTTATGATCAGTTAAGTGTTGAATTTTCAGAGCAATTTGAGAAACAAATAAGTGAATTTTTAATTTCGGTACAAGATTACCAAAAAAATAAATATTTAATTCCAGAAACGGATAAACTGGAAATCAATAACATCCTGAAAGGATGGATGCAACAGAAAAATTATAGTTTGGATTAGTATATTTTTTTGATACTTTTATCCGATAAAAGAGGACGTAAACCAAAGATAGTATATGAAATTTCAATTAGTATTTCCAAAATGGAGAAAGCTGGAGGGGCAAACAACTTTTAATTTGCCGCCTCATGGAGCGATAGTATTTGCAGCAACTATACCACAGGATATAGAGGTAGAGTTTATTGATGAGAATCTTGAAGAGATGCGTTTCGATGATGACGTAGATTTCGTTGGTATTTCTATGTTACTTACCACACAAATTAAGCGTGGTTGGGCAATAGCCGATGAGTATAGAAAACGTGGTAAGAAAGTAATTTTTGGAGGTATTTCTACTATGCTTCATGCAGAGGAAACAATGGAACATGCCGATTCTGTTTTTCTTGGTGAGGCAGAAGGCCATATGGAGCAAGTATTTAAAGATTTTAAGAATGGTGAGTTGAAGAAAGTGTACAATCATATGAATGATTTACCACCAATTGAAATAGTTGGACCAGCTCGTCGAGAATTATATAATCGTGATTTATATTATCACAAAGGTGTACAAATGGTAGATTTATTCCATGCATCACGTGGCTGTAAATATAGTTGTTATCCTTGCGCTGTTTCATATTTAGGAGGACGCCAATTTAGACCAAGACCTATCGATAAAGCTATTGAAGAATTAGAATCCATTGATAACAATAGGTTATTTATAGTAGATAATTCATTGGCACAAGACACGCAATGGGAGAAAGATTTATTTAAAGCTATGATTCCACTAAAGAAAAAGTGGTGTAGCCATACCATTGAAGATAAACCAGAAGTGCTTGATTTAGCAGCTCAGGCTGGAGCTTGGTATGTTTATCAGGCTGTTTTTGATACCTCCGATTACATTAAAGAAAGAGTTAAGCGATATCACGATTATGGAATAGGTGTTGAAGGAACTATACTTTTAGGTTTGGATAATCAAACTGAAGATGATATTAAAAGATTGATTGACTTCTTATTGGAAATAGATTTGGATTTAGCTGAATTTACTGTATTGGCGCCATTTCCACATACAAAAGCATATAACGATTTAGTGAAGCAGAATCGAATATTTAATAAGAATTGGGATGACTATAATGCCGGTCAGGTGGTTTATCATCCTAAACATATGAGTGCTGAAAGATTACAAGAACTTTATCAATATGCCTGGGATACTTTCTACAAAGATGAATCACAGGAAGAAAAGATGTTTAAACTATTGAAAAAAGTTGTTTCTCGTGAGGTTGAAGATGGTACTTTCAAGAAACGCAGACAAGATTTGTCAAAATCAAGCTTTGGTAAAAATGTAATACATAAAATTGCTTAATTGTTAGTTGGAAATGGAATCTAAAGTAGATAATTATCAAGATCAAATTTATCATTTTAAAGGATTGTGGGATGTTCCTTCAATTTGTGGATTAAAAATTGTAAAAAAGGCCGAGAACACAGTAGTAATTGCCACTGATCTGTTCGAAGATAATCCTGGAACATCAATAACTGAGTGGAATGTGAAATTAGCAAAGCAAATTTGTGATGAAAATGAGATTGATTATACAGATTTAATCTATATTGAGCATACTCCCGATAAGAAAACGAAACTTTCTTTCAACCACGAGTCGTTTTTTAAGGTTAAATTTGATGTTACATCAGATAAATTCGAGAATCCACAATGGCAGGAATTGGCAAAGAATGAAGTTGATAAATTAATAACAGAATAACAAAATATTTATGGCCCAGATAACTGATAAAACCAGAGAAGAAGTAAAAGAAATTGTTTTAGATTTTTTTGCTGAAGAATGTGAAATTGATGTTGAGGAGATATCAGAAGAATCAAATATTATTAGTGATTTAGATGGTGATTCTTTAATGTTTCTTGAGCTAATAGAGATATTTAAGAAGAAGTACAATTTGAATATCGAACTTAAAACCATTGGTAAATATGCAGTAAAAAATCCTGTAAAAACCATTGGTGAATTAATTGATATGCAATTGCTAATTATTGAGCACGAAAATAATATCTTAGATCTTTAGAATAATTTCATCTGATGATTTACGGATGTGGAATCGATATTGAAGAAGCAGAGCGCTTTAACAAACATTATTTTCAGAAAGGGAAATTGTCGGATTTAATATATGATATCTTTACAACAAAAGAAATTGAGAATTTTTCATATTTCGGAAAAGAAGCATTTTTAAAAGGCTTTTGTTTTAAAGAGGCTTTTTATAAAGCATTAAATTCCGATGATTTAGGTTACAAGGATATTGAAGTGATTTTTTATGGGGAGACAGAATTTGAAATTTTTCAATCGGAATCAATTAAAACAATTCTTAAAAAATTGGATATTAATAGGATAGATGCGAATGTTTATTCTAATAATAAGTATGCTATTTTTAAAGTAATTTTATTTAAAGCTTAGTTCATGGGAAATAAAATTGCATTTCTTTTTCCAGCCTTTATTACAGATTTTACTGAAAAAGAAGTAGAATTTCTTCAGAAAAACTCCATTGATATTAATCAGTATCTAAGTCGTATATCGAATACTCTATCCATTGAATTCCCTGGTTTTTTTTATGACAACAAGTATTTCAGAGAAGAGCTAAACTCTCAGATTTTAGCTTATGCTATAAGCTGTGCAATGAGTGATGCCTTATTTTCAAAAGGCCTTTTTCCTAATCTTATTGCGGGGTATAGCATGGGAATTTATGCTTCACTATATGCATCTGGATCGGTCAATTTTGAAACAGGCGCTGAATTAATTTATAAGGCCTATAACTTGGTAAAAGAGTTAACTGAAACTGGTAAATATGGAATGGGGGCTATTATTGGATTGGCTTATAATGATATTGAAAGATTAACTCAAGCTAAATCTTACCACGCAGAAATCATTAATGTAAATAATGAACATTCTATGGTTATTGCAGGAACCAAGAAGGATGTGAGAGAACTTCTTGAAAAATCCACTGATGAAGGAGCTCTTACTACTGCTGAGCTCACTGTGAATACACCGTATCATTCAAAATTTCTTTTAAAATATTCTGAACCTTTTAGGAAATACCTGAATAAAATTCAGATTAAGAATGCTGAAATACCAATCATTTCTACGTATAATCAAAGAGAAGTGGTTCAACTGGAAGAAATCAAATCAGAGTTAGTGTTTAACTTAACACAGAAAATTAACTGGTATAATACCATGCAAAAATTGATCAATCTCGGTATTAATGAAATGTTTGAGTGTGGAGCTGGAAAAGATTTAAAAAAAATTTCCAGGTTTATCAAAGGCGACTACAAATTAAAATCAATTCATAAAATTTAAGACCTACCTAATTAGTTACTTCTGAAACATCTTGCTGAATAGTTTTTGTATCTTTATGAATTAGAGAAGTAAATTATTAATTATTAATCGATGAAAGTTGCTGTTACAGGTGCAAGTGGTCACATAGGAAACTGCCTTGCACGAGAATTATATAAGCAAGGTTTACAGGTTAAAGTTTTGGTACACAAATACCAGGATAGTTTAAAGGATTTGGATATTGAATTTATTAGAGGAGATTTACTCGATAAATCAAGTTTAGAAAAATTATGCAGTAACGTCGATGTGGTTTTTCATTTAGCAGCAAAAATAGCCATAGATAAAAAGGAAAAAGATTTAGTTTATTTTACAAATGTTCAAGGTACACAAAACCTCGTGGATGTTTGTATTGAAAAAAATATTAAGCGTTTTATTCATTTTAGCAGTATTCATGCATATGACCCACACCCGATCGATGAAGTTTTAGATGAAAATAGAGCCTATATTGGCAAAACCAAACTGGTTTACGAACAGTCAAAGGTGGAAAGTGAGAAGTTGGTATTAAATGCTGTAAAAAATGGTTTGAATGGAATGGTTTTAAATCCAACTGCTGTTATTGGACCTTTTGATTTCCAGGAATCTTATTTGGGACAAGCATTGATTAAAATTTATGAAAATAAATTACCAATGTTAGTTCCAGGTGGTTATGACTGGGTTGATGTTCGCGATATTGTAAATACTGCTATTTCAACGATAGAAAAAGGAGAGATCGGAGAAAAATATTTGTTATCGGGGCATTATGTTAGCTTAAAAGACTTATCTAGAATAATTGGAAAAATTAGTCGAAAAAAAACTCCACAGCTCTTAGCTCCACTATTTCTGGCTAAAATAGGTTTGCCTTTTATAAAGTTATATTCAATTTTAGCAAATGAGCATCCTTTGTATACATACGAATCTTTGGAAATACTTAAAAACTCAAACAAACATATTACTAGCTTAAAGGCTAAAAAGGAATTAGGATTTTCGTCCCGACCAGTTGAAGAAACTTTAAGGGATACTTTTGAATGGTAGAAACAAAACGGAAAGGTTTCATAAAATGATTGAATTAGTTGATTTTAGAATCTTTGTCTTAATCTGGATTGGGATTGCCTTGGTAATATTTCCAATAGCACTTTTTATAACAGCCCCATACGGTCGTCATTCAAAAAACACCTGGGGTCCATTAATTAATAATAGAATAGGATGGGTGGTAATGGAGCTGCCTGCTTTACTGGTTTTTATATGGTTTAATTTTCAATCGCAAAAGATTTTTACTACCGTGCTAATTGTGGCAATTTCTTTATGGCTTATTCATTATACAAATCGTTCATTGATTTTTCCTTTTCGCATTAAATCAAAAAATAAGAAGATGCCAGTGGTAATAATGGTCTTTGCGATCATCTTTAATTCTGTAAATGGATTCATTAATGGCTATTATTTAGCTTATTTTTCGGACTATTCTGAAGCATGGATTTATAATCCGAGATTTATAATTGGATTGTTAATCTTTCTATTCGGTTTTTTTATCAATCAATACCATGATAGAATTCTTATTAAGCTCAGAAAAGATAGCTCTGGAGGATATCAAATTCCCAAAGGAGGGTTATTTAAGTATATTTCTTGTCCAAATTTCTTTGGAGAGATTATAGAGTGGGCAGGATTTGCAATACTTCTCTGGAATTTACCTGCTTTGGCTTTTTTTATTTGGACCATTATAAATTTGGTTCCAAGGGCTTTGGATCACCATAAGTGGTATAATAATAGGTTTAATAACTATCCAACAAAACGAAAGGCAATTATACCTTATGTGCTTTAAATAAAAAAAGGAATCTGCTAAGATTCCTTTTTAATACTATTAAGTGCGTATTTATTTAAAGGCTTTTTTAACTAAATAGGCTCCAAATTCTTTCCCCCCTTTAGCGTAGGCTTCGGAGATTCTATATCCAGTGTCATAGTCATTTCCCATGGCATCACGACCAGGAACATTTGTCATAGTCATTATTGCTAAAACGTCATCAGGATTAGCTGTTTCTACGAAAGAAATCTCAAGATTTATCATGGCATCTTTTCTTACAACACCAACATTAAATCCAGGTTCTGTAAAAGTTACCTTTATAATTGCTGTATACTTTGCATTCACATTTGTTTGATCAAGGTTGCAGCTTACTTTTCCGGTATATCTATTTGCTAGTTCTTCAAACTTAGGATGGAAACGCCCTTCTCGGTCAGCTACCCAATTTTCTGCCCATTCATCTCCCTTTCCGGCTTCTTTTTCATTGTATTCTGCAACTTTTTTAGCAATATAATCTTGCTCATTATCAAACTTACCTACAGCCATATTACTATAATCGTACTCAAGTAATAATTCAGTCTGACCTTTTAGAAAGCCTAAATCGCCTTTTGTAACTTTGATCTTTTGTGCTTGAACAGTAATCGCAGCTGTTACAATTAAAGCAACCAAAACAGTTTTTAAAATCTTCATAACGTTCTTTTTTTATTGTTTATATTAAATTAAATAACTGACTAATGCGTACGTTCCATGGGTAAGAGCTGTGAAAAATAATAAAATGCCCATACGCTTGTGGATTTTGTATTTCACTTTTATAACTTTTAAACCACTTAATAATTGGAATAAAACTAATAATAAGTTAATTATTCCAAGCCAAAGTATTATATCAATTCCAAACATGACCTTATAATATTTATTCTACAATAACAGTTACTTTATCTTCTCCTTTTGAACCATGTCTGTTGCAGTCTCCTTCAGCAATGATTTCAAGGTTTTTATCAGCCTTAATTTTATATTCTAAAACAAAGTTGGCGTCATCGGGTAATGAATCTTTGGTATACACCCATTTTTTAACTTCTTTTCCATTAATTTTTAACCACACCCAATCAGTATGATGACCTCTTGAGTTTCCCATGTGACTTACTTCAATTTTTATGGTTATCTCCGTACCCGCTTCCGCTTTTTCTGGAACAACTATTTTAACAGAAGTTTTATTGGCAAATGCTCCGGTAGAAAAAAGAATAAGTGCAAGAAATGCAACTATTCCCGTAATGGTAAATTTTTGTTTCATAATTTGAGCCTCCCTTTTTTAGTAATAAGCTAATTTAATAAAAAAAATAAAAATGAAAGATTAAATCATGTGAAATTGAATGATTTATTATAGAAAGATTATTACCAGGTACTTTTTCTTGTTATTTTAAATTACGTCTGTTCCCTTTTTTATTAACCACAGCTTACCTACATTTTCATAGAATTTCTCAAGTGGTAATTTAGTTTTTAGCACACTATTAAAGAAATTATATTTAGCAAGATCAAAATCGATAATCTGATCTTTTATTTCTTCGTAAAATGGAGTGCCAGGCATTGGAGTAAGTATTGTATATCCGGCATAAGTCACTTTATGTGAGCTTGTATAGTCGGATAATGCTTTAAAATCAGAATCATCATAATCGTTAGGAATAACATAGTTTCCTCGAAGCATAATACCATTCTGATGAAAAATATCAATGGCTTGATGAATCAGTTTTGCTTCTGAACTTTTGTTGTATTTTTTTAACTCTTCTTCTCTAAAAGATTCAAATCCACAGATCACAACTTTTAATCCAGCTTTTGCTAATTTTTCAATTAATTTTGGATTATTAACGGCTGTGTCCGTTCTAATATCCATAATATAAGTTTTTTTAATCCCTTCTTGCTCAATTCTATCAAATAAATGTTCAATAACAGGCTCGTTTACAATAGTATTAGCATCCGCAAAACGGACAATATTATAGTCCATTTCTTTTAGTTCAGTAATGATGCTTTCAATATCTCTCTGTAGGTATTTACCTTGGAATTGACACCAAATAGAGCAAAAGGTACATTTGTAAGGGCAGCCTAAAGATGTAAATAAATAAGTTGATGGTTCTTTTGCATTTCCTACAATGTAGCTGTTTCGCCATCGTTCAATTAATTTTCGATTAGGCATTAAGAAATCATCCTCTGCCGAATTGAATTTATAGGCTCTATTTTTGGTGCTATACAGTTTACCTTCTTTGTTAATGATAATACCAGGAATGTTTTCGAAACTTTCGTTCTTTTCTTTTGCTTGTACAACTTCTCTGAAAATATGAGCAGATTGTCCGGGGAGTACTAAATCAACGGAAAGGTCCGTAAAATCATTGGGAGATAAACTTGTGTGTAATCCTCCAGCAACAGTTAAAATGTCGGGATTAAAAGCCTTAACTGTTTTAAAAATGTCTATTGCATAATTAAACTCGGAAGCAATGGTTGTTGTTCCAACTATATCTGGTTTATGTTCATTTAACAGATTGGTAACTAATTGCTTTAAAGGTGGTGTTATTTCAGGGAATAAGTCGTATTCACCCTTTGTTTCGAAGAATACAACATCGTAGTCCTTAACAGCTTCTGCAACGGTCATTAAGCCTAAAGGTGGACCAATTAGTCTTTTATGAATATACTTTTTCGCCTCCTCGGGAGCAGATTCCAATATCATGTTATGAGGTGAACGCGGCGTATTTATTAGAAGTATTTTCATGATCAGATCAAACTAAGATGCTTGCGAAGATAACAAAACAATCTAAATTTTTATTAGAATTGAATTCTGTAATTCGCCATAGGGTAGAAAGCCATTTCGTAGTTGTGGTAGATTTTTCCAGTTAATGGATCTATTCGATGTTCATAAACACTCGTGTAATTTGTCCTATACTGCAAATCCATTGATATTTCTACATTAAATTTAGGTTTATTCCGTTTTATACCCAATCTTAAATTAATTCTAAAATAATCTTCTTGTTGAACTTCGTATGCCTTATCCCAATCTAACACCTCTTTGCTCTGAACTAAAGTTTCTTGCACATCGTAGGGTACATATGGTCTTCCACCTGAATATGTTGTCCTCAAACCAATAATAAAGGCATTGTTTTTTTTAATAGGTATTTCGTAACCACCTAAAACATTGATAGCAAAATTTCCATTAAAAGCAGTATTCCTTTTTATACCATCATATCCTTTGTACATGGATTCATATAGAGAACCAGTAATTAAAAAGTAGAAGTTGTTGTTTAAAAAACGTTCTAAAGTGATTTCTAAGCCATAGTTTTCACCTTTTCCATCATTTGTTAAACTATCAACCCTTTCTATAAAATATTCAGCACCAAAATTAAGGACAGAATATTCCGGTTGACTTTCTTTTACTGGAACATCGTACAAATATTGATAATAGGCTTCGAATTTCAAGCGTAAATTATCATTAAATGAATGATCATATCCCATCACAAATTGATGACTTTTAGTAAAATCAAGATTCTTATTGCTATATCTATATGATCCGTCAGCTAATTGGGTTTGTTTAAAATATATTACTCTTAGTTGTGTTTGACTATGCAGTCCATATCCTAATTTGAAAGAGTTCTTAGGATTAATTGTCCAATTAAAACCTAACCTGGGTTCAATGGAAAAGGTATTATTTAAATCTAGATACTGAGCGTGAATACCTGAATACAAGTCGATGTAATTTGTAAACTTATGTTTAAACTGGGCGTAGGCCTGGAATAGATCAAATTGTTCGTTTTTAACATCGGTATCAACTCTAAATTGACCGTTAATAATACTGCTATCTGCAAAGTTTACAAAGTATCTATCAATCTTAACACCAAAATTAAAGTTGTTTTTATTATTGATCTTTGTATTCAAATGTGATGTAAAGCTAGCTTTAACTTCAGATGATTTTTCGCCTGCCCAGTTCCCAATTAAGCTAGGATTATTGTAAAAAGTATCTATTTGAGTCGTTACTTCCGAACCATAAACAGATAAAGCACTTTGCAGCCTTGTTTTCGTACCGAAAAAATGAACATGCGAAAGTGCTAATGATCCAATATTTGATCCATTACTTAAATCCTCGCCCCAGCTCTCAAAGGTCCAATCTTTCTGATCATCATTTGAATCAAACATTTCTATATAACTTGTACCACCCATCCCAATAAAGCTCAATCGTCCTTTTTTAAGAGGAAAATTCAATTTAAATGTTAAGTCCTGATATTTAGTGGTTTCTACTGCAGCCCCCAAAAGATCAATAATATCAACCAATGAATATCTATAAGTTATTAAGTAAGATGCATTTGTGTTTTTGCCAAAAGGCCCTTCAGTTCCAAATTCTAAACCATTATATCCAAATTCCATCCAGTGTTCTCGCTTTTCATTATTACCTGTTCGCATTTTTAAGTCGAAAACCCCGGCCAAAGCATTCCCATATTCTGCTGGAAAAGCACCTGTCATAAAATCTGAATTGGTGAGAAGGTTGTTATTTAAAATAGTAATGGGTCCACCAGTAGTTCCGGAGGCAGCAAAATGATTCGGATTGGGAATCTCAACACCATCTAGTCTCCATAATAAACCAGTAGATGAATTTCCACGAATGATAATGTCATTTCTATTATCGCGAACCGACATTACACCGGCATAATTTGCGGACATTCTAGCAGGATCTCCATAACTTCCAGGATATCTGTTT
>PKTC01000474.1 GCA_002869305.1 Marinilabiliales bacterium | reverse complement strand
TTACGGAAATCTTGGGTTTTACGGAATATTTCTCCAGGATGAAGTAAAATTGTATAAAGAATATCTTGTGTTAACCGGTGGAATTCGTTTCGACTATGCACGTTTCTTCGATGGATCAATTCATGTAGGAGATCCTACTGCTAATACAGGATTTGAGGAACCAATATCTGAGTCTTATGGAAGTTCTGATTGGACTGCTTTAAGCCCTAAATTAGCTTTACAGTATGAGATTACACCATCTATTAATTCATACATTTCTGCTTCTACTGGTTTCATGCCTCCTAAGTTAGATGATATGATTTCATCTCGAAAAATTAGCAAGGGATTTAAAGAAGCAAATCCATATTTACAACCGCAAACTTTAACAAACTATGAGCTTGGTTTTAATACTAAACCTTTTAAAAAAATACAGTTTAAAACTGCAGCATACTATTCTGTCGGAAAGGATTTTCAATATTTTGTTGCTACGGGAGATTATGTGGATGGTCAACCCGAGTTAATTCGAGAGAATATTGCAGCTATAGAAATCATCGGAGCAGAGTTCTTCCTTCAGTTTGATTTAACAAAAGACTTAACTTTCAAGGCAAATTATTCTTACAATAGCTCAACGATAAAAGAATTTAATTTAGAAAACTATACAGGTGATGATTTAACAGGAAAACAACTTGTTGAGATCCCTTGGCACCAAGCATTTGCAGGATTATTCTGGAAGAACAAAATAGTGAATACAACATTAGTAGCAAATTATGTTGGCGAGGAATATGCCGATGATCAAAACATTTTAATCATAGATGATTACCTAACTGCCGATGTTAGTTTATCACGAATGCTGGGTGAAAATATCTTTTTTGCAGTTGATATTCAAAACATTTTCGATAAAGTTTATGTTGATAAAAAGCAACGTCTATCTCCTGGCAGATTTATCCTGGTTGAGCTAGCGTATAAATTTTAAAGAATGATTTCGAAAGAAGTATTAAATAAATATCACAATTGGTTCGATAACTATATTAATCAATTTTTAGATCAATATCCTGATCTAAAGGAGAATATTATTATAAAAGCGGATCATTGTAGAAAAGTAAGTCAAGAGATTTTAAGCATTGCTAAAAGCTTAAATCTTTCCGAAACTGAAATTCTACTTGCTGAAACCATTGGATTGTTTCACGATGTAGGAAGATTTAGACAATATGTAAAATATCAGACATTCTCCGATTCAAAATCTCAGAATCACTCAAAATTGGGAATAGAAGTTTTACAAGAAAATTACGTGCTTAATGATTTATCAGCAGAAATGCAGGAGATTATTTATAAATCAATTATCAATCATAGCAGAGCAAAAATTATTCCTGATCAAAACAAACAAGTCTTATTTTACTCTCAATTAATTCGCGATGCAGATAAATTAGATATTTGGCGGTTGATTACGGAGTATTATATGTTAAAAGATGAAAAGAAAAACAAAACCCTGGAATTGGAGCTACCAGATAGTGTAGGAATTAGTAATGAAGTTTTTGAGGCAATAATAAACAAGAAGGTTGTTTTAAAAGAATCCATGAAAACTTTAAACGATTTTAAATTGTTACAAATAGGATGGTTATTTGATTTGAACTATAACTATTCAATTAAAAGACTTTACGAGAAAAAGTACCTGGAAAGGATATTTAAAACTTTACCGGATAATGGTCAAGTGCATCAAATCAAAGGTATTGTAGATGGATATTTCCAAAAACACATCGAAACATTTACATATAAATAAGTATATTTTGATCTATTAATATTAATTTTGCTCAAAATTTCATCAATGATTACCATAGAAAAAGCATACGAGATCGTTTTACAAAAGGCAAATCCTTTAGAAACAGAAAGAATTTCTTTTACCGATTCGTTGGGACGTATTTTAGCTGCGGATGTAAAATCAGATATTGAAATGCCTCCCTTTAATAAGTCTTCTATGGATGGCTATGCTTGCAGAAAAGAGGATTTAGAAAATCCATTGGAGATTATTGAAGTAATTCCTGCTGGAAAAACCCCTGAAAAGAAAATAGGGAAAAATCAGTGCGCAAATATTATGACAGGAGCACCAATTCCAGAAGGAGCAAACATGGTTGTTCAGGTTGAACTAACCAAAGTAAATGGTGATATTGTGCAAGTGCTTGAAGCTCCGAGAAAGGATAATATAAGCTATCAGGGCGAAGACGTAAAGGTTGGAACCAAAGTTTTAGACCAGGGAATTAAAATAGAAGCACAACATATTGCTGTTTTTGCGGCAGTTGGCTATACGGATGTATTGGTTTATAAGCAACCCAAAGTTGGAATTATTTCAACAGGCGATGAACTGGTTGAGCCTCAACATAAACCATCTGTTTCGCAAATCAGAAACAGTAATGGTTACCAGTTAATTGGGCAGGTTAAAGCCTGCGGAGCAATAGCAAATTATATTGGCATAGCTGAGGATACACCTGAGGATACTTTCGATAAAGTGAGTAAAGCATTAAGTGAAAATGACATCGTGTTGTTGACTGGCGGGGTTTCCATGGGGACGTTTGATTTTGTACCTCAGGTTTTAGAAAAGGCAGGTGTAATAATTGATTTTGATGC
>PKTC01000533.1 GCA_002869305.1 Marinilabiliales bacterium | reverse complement strand
AAATTATTAAAAGAGGAAAATCCAAACATAGTAGTAATAATACTTGAGAGTTTCTCGTCAAAAGTAATTACTGAGCTTGGTGGTCAATGGAAAGCTGCGCCAAATTTTGATGCATTGTCCACACAAGGTATACTTTTTAAACATTTTTATGCGAATGGAAGTCGAAGTGACAAAGGAATAGTTTCTGTAATTAGTGGATTTCCAGCTCAACCAACATCTTCCATAATTAAAACACCTAGCAAAACGGAGTCTTTACCATCACTATATAAATCATTGGAGTCGAGATTCTATTCATCCTATTTTTATTATGGAGGCAACATTGATTTTGCGAATATGCGCTCTTATTTTATTAATTCTGGAGTTGATCATATTATAAGTATTGAGGATTTTAATTCAAAATTGAATAATTCGAAATGGGGTGTACATGATGAATATCTTTTCGATAAATTATATTCGGATATTGTAAATCATAAAGGACCATTTATTAAAACTGTATTTACACTTAGTAGTCACGACCCATTTGATGTTCCAATGCAGCCTATTTTTAAAGGAACTGATCGCGCCGCTTTATATTTAAATTCAATTTTTTATACTGATAGTTGTCTAGGAAAATTCTTCTCTGACATAAAGAAAACAGAAGTATGGAACAATACTTTATTTATTTTAGTTGCAGACCATGGGAGTCCCAGACCAGGAGAATCTCAAAATCACTATTTAGATAAATTTGAAATACCTATGCTTTGGTTAGGAGGTGTGCTAAACGATTCGATTAAAGTTGTGGAAAGAATAGGCTCTCAAATAGATATACCAGCTACATTGCTTAATCAAATAGGGATTAACTATACAGATTTTTCTTATAGTAAAGATTTGTTTGCACCTGAGAATAAAGATTTTGCATTTTATGTGTATAATGATGGTTTTGCTTTCATTACAGATTCATCAAAGGTAATTTTTGATAATGATGCAAATAAGATAATTTATTCGGAGGGAGTTTTTGAACAAGATATAGATAATGGAAAAGCTTATTTACAAACTTTAATGAAAGATTTTAATTCCCGTTAGCAAAAAAAATATCTATCATTTCTAAAAGCACATGGGTTTTTATTGGTTTTGGAATGTATTCATCACAACCTGCATCAATACATAAATTCCTTTCATTTTTTAAAACAAATGCAGTTTGTGCAATAATAGGTATAGCAGGCTTAACTTTCTTAATCTGTTTGGTGGCATCTATACCATCTAAGACCGGCATTTTTATATCCATTAAAACTAAATCATAATTTTTTTCTATACATTTTTGTACTGCATCCTTACCGTTCTCAACCCATTCGAGGTCTGCATATGTGCGAGCCAATGATGCTTTTAAAACTTCAAAATTAGAACGTTCGTCCTCAGCGACCAATATCGTTCTTCCATCCCAATTATAATCAGACACCTTTTTAGGACTCTTGTGATCTATTTGAAATAAAGTAACCTTGTTTGGTAAAGAAAAATAGAATATAGAACCGATACCCAGGTTGGATTCAACCCACATTTTACCTCCTAGCAAATCAACAAGTTTTTTGGTTATAGAAAGTCCAATGCCAGTTCCTCTATATAAATTGGTTCTGTCTTCAATCTTTGTAAAATGATTAAAAATCGAGGCCTTTTTTTCTTCAGGAATTCCTATGCCTGTGTCTCTTACATAAAAAATAGGTTCGTCGTATTGATCGATATCAAATCCAAATTCGATAAATCCTTGGTGCGTATATTTTATAGCATTACTTAATAAGTGACTAAATATCTGATTTAATCGCAATTCATCCGATTCAATATATGCAATTGAATCTCCAAATGGATTATGTATCAATAATTCAACATTTTCCTTATGCTTGTGCATTTCCAGTTCAAAATTTGAATATAATTCACCTAATACACTTGATATATTGAACTGTTGCTTCGAAAGTTTAAGATTGCCGCTGTCTAGCTGAGACATATCAATAATATCATCAATTAACTTAAGCAGCATATTGCTACTTTCATAAATTTGTTCGGCAAACTCTTTACGTGTTGCTTGGTCAGTGCTGGGTTCTGCAATTAATTCAGAAAATCCGATGATAGCATTCATTGGAGTTCTTATCTCATGGGACATGTTCGTAAGAAACGCTGTTTTTAATTTATCCGATTCTTCAGCTTTTTCTTTTGCTTTTTCCAATTTTATCTTAGATATAACTCTTTCTGTAATATCTTCACCCATGCCCAAAATAAATTCAGGATTACCATCTTGATCATGAATAACTGTTGCAATTAATTTAAGCCATATTTCTTTTTGATTTTTGGTTAAATAAACTGCTTCGGCAACATATTTATTAATTTCGGAGTTGAACAGAGCTTTAATTACCTTTTTGGCATTTTCGCGCTTAGCCTCAGGTATCATATCCAGATATGTTTTGTCATCTAATTCTTCTGGTTTGTATCCAAATAATTCATAAAAACTCCTATTATACTTTTTAATTTTTAGGTTCTTATCAATTATAGCGATTCCAATACCAGCTTCTTTGAACATAGATTCAAAAATGCGCTCGTTTTCACTTATACCATTTGTTAAATTAAGTTTATTTTTTT
>PKTC01000438.1 GCA_002869305.1 Marinilabiliales bacterium | reverse complement strand
ATAAAGGTTGAAGGGAATCATTATTTTCCTATAGAGTCAATTAATAAGGATTTATTAGATGCAAGTGAGTTACAGACTACCTGTGTGTGGAAAGGAGTGGCGCATTATTATCATTTGAAGATAGATGATGAGCAATTTAAGGATATGGTTTGGTATTATACTGAACCTAAAGATGCTGCAAAGGAAATTAAAGGTAGAATAGCATTTTATCAGAAAGATGGAGTAGATGTTATAGAAGAATAATCTATTTTTAAAATATTTTCAATAATTAATCAGATTGTTCTATTCTTGAGAAACTTTCATTTTTAAAGCTTAATATCCATGCCGAATGATTTTTCTTTGGCAATTTGGTAAATCATATTTGCTGTTACCACATCAAACAGTGCCATACCAACCGACTTAAACAAAGTGGGATTTGTGTTTTTTGGTAATCTGATTTTGCCAGTTAAAATTTTCCCCAACGTAATTACTTGTTCTTTTGTAATCCAGCCTTCATGGATTGGTGTAATTAAATCACCTGTTTCATGAAAAGCATGATCAGTGTCAATAAACATATAATCAAGATTCTTAAAAATTGCCTGAGGATATTCTCGCATCTCCGGTTTGTATGAACCAATGGCTACAAAATGCTTTCCAGCAAATATGGCTTCGTTGTTTTCAAAAAGGGGTATTTTTGTGTTTGTAGCGGTTATAATTACATCGGCAGCTTTTAGTACCTCATCCGGTGATTTTGATTTATGTATCGTAATATTTGGTAACTCAGCCTGGAGTTTAATTATTAATTCATCTAGCTTTTGCTGATTAACATCACTGAGATAAACATCAGTAAATTTTCTTACGGTACAAGCCATAAGCGTTTGATAATAACCCTGAGCACCAGCACCTATCATACCAAGTTTCGATACATTTTCATCGGTCATATACTTAATACTGAGCGATCCTATAGCCGAAGTGCGAAGGCCTGTGATAAGTGCACCATTCATAAGCGCAAGCGGTTCACCTGTATTTCGATCATTAAGCACAACAAGACCATATAGTACAGGAAGATTATGATTTGGGTTGCTAGGGAAGAGTGAAACTAACTTGGTTCCGAAACTAGTTTCTGTTACACATGGCATTAACAATAGCGAATCCTTTCCAAAGTCAACATTCATACGCTTGGGCATATGAAACTTTCCGGATTCGTTGATCAACATTGCCTGTTCTACTGTATCAATAAACTGATGAAGTTTGATTTTACTTTTTATCTCTTCCTGGTTGATTATTAACATATCTATTCAGTTTCTTTTTATTTAGGAATTCCTCATTGACATTTATCTTGAAGAGTTTTCATTAAACTAATTGATTTTTTTATCAATCTTTATAGCAGCAGGAGTTACAGACAGTCCCCCGAGTGCTGTACATCGCACTTCACGAGGTAAACTTCTGCCAACTTGATCAAATGCTTCAATGACTTCATCGAGCGGAATAAGATGATTGTAGTCAGCTATGGCCATATTTGCACATGCCAGGGCATTGAGAGCTGTCATTACGTTTTTACCAATACAAGGAGCTTCTACTCTTGCAGCGATGGGATCACAAACCATTCCCATGGTGTTTTGCAGAGCAAATGAGGCTGCACCTAAGCATTGCTCAACAGTACCACCGCCAAGTTGACACAATGCTGCTGCTGCCATGCCGCTACCAACTCCACATTCTGCCATGCAACCTGCAACCTCTGCTGAAAAGGTTGATTTTTCTGCCACCAGAACTCCGATAATACCCGCTGTGAGCATTGCTTTAACAATATCAGCATTGGACATGCCAAGATAGTGAGAAGTCGCAAATACCGCGCCAGGCATTACTCCACATGAGCCAGCTGTAGGTGCAGCAACAATTATACCCATCGAGCTTTTAACCTCCATAAGTACAGATACATAGTGGATTATTTGGTTGTGTAAGCCACTGCCGAGCAGAGTTCTGTTGGTCTCCATTTTGGCAAACTTTACCGATTGATCGTGTAAAATTCGGTCAGCGTACTTTGTTCCATTTTTTCCATGTTCTATGGATTTGGAAAGTATTTCCACAATACTTTCCATCATTTTAAATACCTTATCCTCAGTAATATTACATCTCGCACTTTCGTATCGCAAGGCAAGTAGCCATAGTTGCAGGTTTTTATTTTTATTATATTGAAGCATTTCGCTAGCAGAACGAAAAGGAATATTGAAATCTTTTGCTGATAAAATTGGTAAGACAGGCTCTAAAAATCGAATGTAATCCACTTCAGTGAAAGCTTTTATTTTATTTAGAAATTCATCGTCTGCTCTTTCAAATGAAGCTATAGAAATAAACTTGCTATTCTTGTCTTTTATCTGAATACCAGCATTTTCAATATGGGATATTAATTTTGAACAATCTGTATTTGCTTTTAAGAAAAACAAGGTAACATAACAGTCACCTATAAAAGAAGTTTTCTCATTATCAATTGATAAAACCTCTAGCATTCCACCTCCGGTCGAAACAGCCATTAACTCGTGCTGTTCACTATTATTTCGTAGATTGAGTTTATAAGCATTAGGATGTTTTATTTCCAATGGATTGTACGACACCGAAATCTTAATCCCAGATTCTTCTATAAAGCGCT